>JANTGW010000081.1 GCA_024762705.1 Sulfurimonas sp. | reverse complement strand
CGCAATTATAGCGAATTAGGATTTTTTTTGTTTGACACACTCATAAATAAGTTAAAAAACGACACATATATTACTCTGGAGACTACACCCGGACATTCAGCTAGCTTCACGCCTACTATAGATAAGATAGAAGCACTGGGTCTTGCAGAGTTGGTTGACGGGTTTTCCACAACAGACAATCCTTTGGCAAAACTCAAATACAACGCACTTTTTGCGGCAAAACTCCTTCAAGACAGATTCAACAAACCTGTCATAGCGACCATGAGTATGCGTGATAGGAACAAAATAGCTCTGCAGTCAGACCTTTTAGGTTCAAATGAGTTTGATATTAGAGCTATTTTAGCACTTACCGGAGATCCTGCCACTATCTCCGACCAGCCAAATACAAAAGGCGTATTTGAAGGAGACAGTTCTTTACTCCTTGATATAATCGCCGCGTTAAATGCCGGCATGGACTATGCTGCAAAACCCCTAAGTGTTGCGCCAAAACATATACACCCTTTTGCTGTTGTCAATTCTTATGCAAAAAACCCCAAAACGCTCCAAAAAAAGATGCAAAAGAAGATAAAACACGGAGCGGTTGGCATTATTACCCAGCCTGTATATGATCTTGAAAATGCAAAGCAGCTTTTAGAACTGAGAGACCAGGCAAATCAAGAATGTTGTCGTGAAAACAAAAATGCAGAACTCATTTTGGGCGTTTTTCCTATTACAAAACTACGTACTGCACAGTTTCTGTCTTCTCATGTACCGGGTATAAACGTGCCCCCATGCTGGATAGACAAACTTCGAGAAGCCAATAAAAAAGGCATAGATGAAGAGTATAAAGTCGGATTTGAATTAAGTAAAAAGCTTTTTGAAGAGCTCAAAGCATTACATCCGAAGATTCACTTAATGACAGCGAATCAGTTTCAAATAGCCAAAGATATATTAGTATAAAGTAAGGAAAAAAATGATTGATTTAAAACTACTGCAAAAAGATTTTGAAGGCATAAGCAATAAGCTTAAACGTAAAGGTGTTGATGAAAAACTTTTAGAGAAAGTAAAGATCAAATTTGAAGAACTCAAAGAGGCAAAAGCGAACTTTGAAGCACTTCAAGCTGCACAAAATGCCATGAGTAAAGAGTTTGGACAGTATAAACGCGAAGGTAAAGATGTTACGGAGTTAAAGAAAAAAGTAGATGAAAATAAAATTCGTATTGCTGATGCTCTAGAGATCCAAAGGCTGCGCCAAGAAGAACTCGAAGCACTTGCTATGGCGATTCCAAACATACCTGATGATGATGTGCCAGACGGTGCAGATGAGGATGACAATGTAGAGATCAAAAAAGTACTCACTCCTAGAGAATTTTCATTCACGCCAAAAGAGCACTGGGAACTTGCAGAACAAAACGGCTGGATAGACTTCGAACGCGGTGTAAAACTCGCTACTTCTAGATTTTCTGTAAGCTTTGGAATGGGAGCAAGACTCGAACGTGCCCTTATAAACTTTATGCTTGATTTTAACCGTGAGAGAGGCTTTGAAGAGGTAAGTGTTCCGGCACTTGTAAACAGGAGAGCACTCGAAGGCACTGGTCAGCTTCCAAAGTTTGAAGATGATCTGTATAAGATCGAAGATCCTGAACTTTTCTTGATTCCAACGGCTGAAGTTCCTGTAACGAATCTCTATCAAGACGAAATTTTAACGACAGATGAACTGCCTAAGCAAATGACAGCCTATACATCATGTTTTAGAAAAGAAGCCGGTGCTGCAGGACGTGACACTCGTGGGATGATAAGACAGCACCAGTTTCATAAAGTAGAACTTGTCAGCATAGCAACACCGGGTGAGAGTGACATTATCTTTGAGAACATGGTTGCATGTGCATCAGACTTGCTTACAGCTTTGGAGTTACCACATAGACTCGTTACCCTTTGTACAGGAGATCTTGGTTTTTCAGCTGCAAAGACGATAGATCTTGAAGTATGGCTGCCAGGGCAAAATACCTACCGTGAAATATCTTCGGTTTCAAATACAAGAGACTTTCAAGCACGCCGCGCTAAAATCCGTTACAAAAATGGGAAAAAGAATGAACTTGTACACACACTTAATGGTTCATCTTTGGCAGTAGGCCGTACTCTTGTAGCTATTATGGAAAATTTTCAAAATGAAGACGGAAGTATAGATATTCCAAAAGTTTTACACCCTTATCTGGGTATGTAAAACTTTACATGTAAGTTAGAAAAAATTTTCAGGTTCTGCCTTTGATTTAATTAATCTTTTTTCATGCATTATTTCGCCTGTTTCTACAATACTCTCTTTTAGAGTTCCATCTTTGATCAATATATTCGATTCTTGCAGTGAGGGAATACTTAAAGTCTTCAAAGATGCAAGAAGTTCTTCTTCGCTTTGTTGCAGCCCATTTGCCATTACCGAAATTGTATTTTTGTCTTTTTGATTTATCTTTGCAACTGCCTTAGACCAGCCTTGTAAAATATCATCAATAAGTTTTGTATTTTTCAACTCTTCTTGAACTACTAAAACATCAACAATCTCACCGGGTATATCTTTTGAACTAAAAACTATATTTCCTCCCATTTTAAGCAGTTTAGAGACAGTGGGTTCAAATGTAACAACAGCATCCACAACTTTTTGCTTAAAAGCATGTTCATGTTGATTTACCGCTAATGGCACCAATATAATATCTTTATTGGTAAGTTTTGCTTTTTGGAGCAAATGTGTCAGCATATATGCACCCAAGGCGCTATTTTCTACACCGATACTTTTGTTTTTTAACTCATTTATAGATTTGATTTCACTTTGCGCTATAACTGCATCCGCTCCATTAGAAATATCCAATACCGCGACTATTACAGGATGATAACCCTGGTCATGAAGTAAAACCACCTCATCGAGTGTCAGTGCAGCCGCATCAAGTTCTTTTTTTCTAAACTTGTTTAACACTTCAGTTGCGGAAGGATATCTTATTACATCTATACCGCTTTCATGAAAATAATTCCCAGATTTTGCAAGATGCAAGGCTTCGTATCCAGGCCAAATATTCGTACCGATCTTAAATTCTTTCTTATTTGAAATGTTTTCACATCCGCTTATTATAAATATGATACTTATCAAAGGAATCAACCATTTCATCATATCTCCTTCATAACAATTTTATTTCTACCATGTTCCTTGGCCTGATAAAGCAGTTTGTCTGCTTCGCGATAAATTGTATCTTCATTAACAGTTTGAGAAGATTTTAAACATATAAGTCCCATAGATGCTGTCACATATTTTCCGGCACTATTTTTAGAATGTTCTATCTTTAAATCTTCTATACTTTGTTTGATCTTGTGGGCATAACGCAATGCTTCATCTGTATTTTCAGTATAAAACACGACACCGAACTCTTCACCGCCCAGTCTAAAACAAAGATCATCTTGACGTTTGAGCAGTTTTTTCAAGCTCTTTGCTATTTCGATAAGGACTTTGTCACCCATTTGATGTCCGTATGTGTCATTGTATTGCTTGAAATGGTCTACATCCATCATCAAAAAATTAATATGCTCTTTGTTCCTTAAATTTGTTTTGAGTATTTTAGGGAAGATATCATCAAAATGTCTTCGATTAAAGATATTAGTTAGTCCATCGGTTACAGACATTACTTCAATTAATTTTTCATTTGTGATGTCCTGTCTGATTGCCGTATAGCCGGTTTTTTTGCCATCATAATCATAACTTGGAGATATTGTTGCCTTCACCCAGTAAAATGTACCGTCTTTTTTCAGATTTTTTATCTCTCCGCTCCAAACTTTATCGTTCACTAAATGTTCCCACATATCTGTGTAGAGCTCTTTTGGCATATCAGGATGCCTGACGATATTATGATTTTTCCCTAGTAATTCTTCTTTTGTATAGCCGCTTATTTTACAAAAAGCCTCAGAAGTATAAATAATTTTTCCTGTAAGATCAGTGGATGATGTGATAATGTTCGCATTGATTAACTGAAGATATTTTTTCAGATTTATTTCATTATGTTTTGCAGTTGTAATGTCTTCAGCCATGCCTATATAACCGATAATACTGTTTTGCGAGTTTGTAATCTTGGTTATACTCAGTCTTACTATTATTTCACTGGAATCTTTACGTACATAGATCCATTCATCGTTGTTTGGCAAACCTCTGTTTGTTTTTTCAACAAAAACCTCAAAACCCGGTTTAATATCAGCATTAAATTCCCTGCTTAGCTGCTTTGCTCTGCTAATTACTTCATCAGGTTTATGAAATAAGGCAGGTGTTTGTTTCAAAAGTACTTCATTTACACTGTACCCAAGCATTTTTTCTGCAGCTTTGTTAAAAAGAGTGATCTTTCCTTTTGTGTCTGTGACGATAATTGCATGAGCTGAATTATCAACAATGGCATTTATAAAAACTTTTTGTTTATTTATTTCGTTGATATAATCACCCGTCTTGTCTATAGATACCAGGGTGATCTTTTTATACATAACATAAGTTATCAACAAAATGAAAACAATAGATGCAATTAACAAATAAGTTATTGTATCTATCTTATTATCATTTTCTTTTACCAGTAAAATTGTCAAAGTATCAGCCGTTGTTAACAATGCCTCATTTGTGTAGTTTATAATATTTAATAATTTTTCTGTAGGCTTGTTTAAAAAGTTTTCAACTATATTTATATATTGCTTTAAAAGGTTGTCATATTGATAACCATACCCGTATAAGATATTGTTTACAATTTTATTATCAACAGTTTCTAAGTACTGCTGATTGCGTTTTAGTTCTTGTATTTGTTGGAGTATTTTTTTCTTTGTCTCATCTTTATTTAAATCATCAAAATAATTATTTGACAATAGAGCCAGGCGTTGAATTATTGTCCGTTGTTTTCCTGCTATATTGACTAAAGTACTAGCATTTTTCTCTTCTATAACAAGTAAAAATATGGATAACGCACTTAGTACAATGATTAGAGCCGTACTGACATATATATACTTTGCTTTTTTCTTTACAGATTCTACCATCTATGTTTATACACCTTTTTACAGATTAAGCAGTAAAAAACATTATAGCATAAATATTTTCAATG
>JANTGW010000080.1 GCA_024762705.1 Sulfurimonas sp. | reverse complement strand
ATGACCAGGTCGTCATTACTGTTGAAAAATATGGTAATACCTCAGGTGCTTCTATACCTATGGCTATTAATGATTTGTATGAAGCGGGTGGTTTGAAAAAGGGTGAGTTGATGCTACTTGATGCTTTTGGGGGAGGGTTGACCTGGGGAAGTGCCCTAGTCCCATTTAGCCCGTTAAAATAACACTTTTGTCCAACTTCTGCGTTGGACTTTAATTTTTCTTCGTCACATACTAAAGTATGCTCCTCTTAAAAATAAAAATCCGCCTTGAATTTAAACAAAATTGTGAATTTTAACAAGCGAAATTACAATAGTTATGTTTGTATAAAATCTACACACTTTTTGAATGGTTACTTGACAACTAGGTTTTAACCTAGTTTAGCTGTTTTAAGGCCTCTGCAACTCTTTTATGAAACTCTTTCTCATCTGGCAAATCCAATTTGGCATCTCTTAGTTTTTCACCCCACATCGGGTTTGGAAAGTAGCTGTCATTTTCAAATCTTGCCATTACATGTAAGTGTACACGCGGGAGCATATTTGCAAATGAGGCCATATTGATTTTTGTAGGATTGTAGTATTTTTTCATCTCGTCTTCGATGATGTCAAAGACTTCAAAGAGCTGCAGGCGCAGCTCTTTTGGTACATCTCCAAGTTCTTTGTAAGGGTCTTTTGTAAAGATCTTCAGCCAGGGAATCTCACTGGCTTCTTTTTCTACATACAGATGATCATTTTCAAATATAGGAACTTGTGACATTAGTCTCTGTTTCTATTTCTGCTAGAAGAACTTCTGTTTCCGCGGTATCCGCCACCGTCACGGTTTCTGTTTCTGTTACCACCTGAACGGTTACGGCTGTTTCCACGATACCCACCACGGCTTCTTCCGTTACGCCCACGACTCTCATTACGTTTTCCGGCACGTTCTAGTATAGCTGCAAGTTTATCAGCCGGAATACCGATGTTGCTAGGTCCTTTGATGTCTTGTCTGTCTAAAATCATAGAGATGAGTTTGAACATGATCGTCTCTTCATCTATGTCTTCTTTTAGACGGTCAAGAATCTTATGTGCTTCATCATAGATCTTTTGATCTTCTATATTTTTGACAATTTTCTCTACATTTGAAGCACGCAGATCATTTTTACTTGGAACGAAAGCGTGTTCCATTGAAGTACCTACTTTTTTCTTGATACGCTGTAATTCTTTAAACTCCAAAGGCGTTAAAAGTGTGATCGCTTTTCCTTTTGTTCCAGCACGTCCGGTTCTACCGATACGGTGAACATAAGACTCAGGATCAAAAGGAATGTGGTAGTTAAATACATGTGAAATGTTGTCTACATGTATACCACGTGCCGCAACGTCTGTTGCTACAAGGACTTTTACAGAGTTGTTTTTAAAGCCCTTTATAACAGTCTCACGTTGACGCTGCTCCATATCTCCATGCAGGCCGTTTGCCAAGTATCCGGCATTTGATAGGACATTGCTGAGTCTGTCAACTTCTGATTTTGTTCTACAAAACACTACCGCTTTTTTCGTCTCTTCAGCATCCATCAAACGGATGATGGCATCATCTCTTTCATGCTCATCAATGACATAATACTCTTGTGTGATGTCCGTATTTGTCGTCTCACCTTTTGTGATAGAAACAAAAGCTGGATCTTTTAAAATTCTGTTTGCAAGCGTTTTAATCGGCTGCGGCATCGTTGCTGAGAAAAGCAGTGTTTGTCTCGATGTTGGAAGGTATGAGAATATCTCATTGATATCATCCAAAAATCCCATATCAAGCATTTCATCTGCTTCATCAAGAACAACTACGTCTGGAGCAAAGTCATTGAGCATATTTCTTTTTAAAATGTCGAGCATTCTACCCGGTGTAGCTACGACAACACTTGCTCCACGGCCAATAAGGTCAAGTTGGCGTTTGTATGAACTACCTCCATATACTGTTACTGTTTTGACATTTAAATTACGTCCGTATTTGAAGATTTCATCACTTACCTGTGTTGCCAGTTCACGTGTTGGTGTAATAACAAGCATTTCTACGCTGCCGTCAAGTTTCATGTTTGAAAGAACAGGGAGTGAAAAAGCTGCAGTTTTACCTGTACCGGTGTGAGCCTGACCAACCATGTCTCGGCCTTCGAGTATTACAGGGATTGCCTGTGCTTGAATAGGTGATGGAACACTGAATCCTGCGAATTTTATACTTTTAAGTATTTCCGGTTTTAAACCTAAATCATCAAAAGTGATTGTAGGTTCTTCTGTTGTATCGTTTGTTTGTTGTGCATTTTCTTGCATCATAATCCTTTTTAGACTATTTTAGTCTTTTTATAATATCAAGGAGATGACGCAAGTTCTACTAAAATTTCCACTAAAGTCTGTCAGGGCATCTTCCCCTTAAAATATTTATGGAATTATACCCAAGTTTTACTAAGTTTACATTAAAGTTATGAATATTTTAAATTAGCAAAGTTTATAATGCTACTTTCATGCTTCAAAAATATGACATATTGTAAAGTCTTCATGAGAAGAATATAAAATTGAGTATAATACATAAAGAATTATGCAAAGGATTTAGATGACTAACAATGAGTATATATATTTTGCAGTCATTGCTGTTTTGGCATTGTCTGTTTTTATAATGTTCTTTCTCTATTTAAGAGAAAAGAGTATGAAACAGACCTTACATGTAAAGGCAGAAGAGTTGCAAAGTTCTTATTTTACACTCAGTAGTTCTTACGAGCAGTTAAAAGAAGACTATAATGCTTTGGAAATTGAGTATGCAGTCTTAAATGCCAGGTACGAAGATGAAATGAAAGCATCGAGTGAGAAACTGGCCGTGTTACAAACAGCAAAAGATGAACTTTCTCAAGAGTTTAAGATATTGGCAAATAAAATCTTTGAAGACAAATCAAAACAGTTTACATCTTCCAACAAAGAACAACTCGAACTGCTTTTAAAACCTTTTCGTGAACAGATAACAAACTTTGCAAAAGAGGCAAGAGAGCAGTTTGAAGTTGAACTTAAAGACAGGCATCTGCTTAAAGATGAACTCGGAAGGCTTAAGCAGATGAATGAAACTTTGGCAAATGAAGCACTGAACCTTACAAATGCCCTCAAGGGAGAGAATAAGACGCAAGGAAACTGGGGCGAGCTTGTGTTGGAAAAAATCTTGGAGCAGTCAGGTTTAAGAGAGGGTGTTGAGTATGAACTGCAGGCAACACTCAAGTCAAACGAGGGAAAAACCTACAGACCGGATGTTATCGTTCATATGCCGCAGCAAAGAGATATCATCATAGATTCAAAAGTCTCTTTAACGGCATATGAGAGGTTTGTGAATGCCGAAGAAGCGGAAATGAAGGCCAAAGCGTTAAAAGAGCATATAGCAAGCATATCTTCTCATATCAAGGAGCTCAGTGCCAAGAACTATGAAAAGCTCGAAGGTGTCAATACACTTGATTTTGTACTGCTTTTTATGCCTATTGAAGGTGCTTTTTTACTTGCACTTGAACAAGATGGAGAGTTTTTCAAACGTGCCTATGAAAATCATATTTTAGTAGTATCACCTTCTACACTGCTTGTGACACTGCGAACTATCGAGCATATCTGGCGCACACAAAGACAGGAAGAACACGCACAAAAAATAGCTTCTGAAGCCGAAGCGATGTATGATAAGCTTGTTCTGTTCGTTGAAGAGATGAAGAACATAGGTTCACACCTGCAAAAGACACAGGACTCTTACGACAAAGCGATGAACAGACTCAGTACAGGAAGAGGAAATGTCATAAAAAGAGCACAGAATATGAAAGCGCTTGGACTCAAACCTAAAAAAGAACTAGGCATTACATGTAATGAAGAGGACGAAGGATGAAAATACAGACGCGTTATGATTATGAAAAAGTCTGGACAGAGACTGGGGAAAAAGATCTGTTGCGTATCATAGAAGAAGAGATTGGCAGCAGTGAAGCTGCACAGGGGACACTGGTTTATATAAAAGAGGCTGTTAAGAGCGGCAAAGAGATTACGGTCGGTACATGTAAGTTCCGATTACAAAAGTAAAAGGAAAAAAATGTTTTTACATCCGGATATAGCAAAATTATTACTCAGAGTAAGTTTAGGTGTTTTGATTCTTTTTCACGGTATTCATAAGGTCATACATGGAATAGGCGGCGTAAAAAGTATGGTCGTGAGTGCAGGACTACCAGAGTTTTTTGCTTATGGTGTTTATGTTGGAGAGTTGATTGCCCCGATTTTTATTATTTTAGGTCTGTATGCAAGAGTTGCTTCTGCAGTTTTGACACTTAATATGTTTATAGCCATTTATCTGGCTTACGGATTTTCTTTGACACTTTCAAAATTTGGAGGACTTGCTTGGGAGACTCCTCTGCTTTACTTTATAATGTCTTTGCTTGTAATTTTGCTCGGCAGTGGAAAATATGCCGTGAATGCAAAATAGTCTAAGGGTGTCTTACTTTTATAGTAGAGTTGAGACTCCAGCCTATAAGAACCATGAAGACCATCACGCCAGTAGCCGGTAGAATTTCATAAGCATTGAGCAGGTAGACAAGCCAAAGAAGAATAGCACCTAATGGCGTTGGCACACCTGTGAAATACTTCTCTACCTCTCCGGCATCTGCATTTAGGTTAAAGTGGATCAAACGGCGAAGACCGGATATAACATAGTAAATACTCACAACAGCTGCAAGAACTAACCAAAATCCATGTAAAGAAGGTGCATAAGAGGCCTGAAAGATCAAAAACACAGGAACGAGCACAAAGCTTAAAAAGTCGGCAAAGCTGTCAAGCTGTACACCAAACTCATTCGAGAGTTTATACTTTCTGGCGATTTTACCGTCAAAGATATCAAAAGCACCGCCGATCCATGCTAAAACTATGGCCAATGTAAAATTATTCTGCGTTATAAAATATGTTGCCATAAGTCCAGCTGTAATGTTGACAAATGTAAAAAGATTGGCAAGATTGAAGTGAGAAGAGGGAGACCATAAAAATTTCATTGTATAATTACCTTTAAGATTTATAGTAGAAATTATAGCAAAAAGAGATTAAACACACTCATAATATAAATGATATATATTATCAAAATTGT
>JANTGW010000079.1 GCA_024762705.1 Sulfurimonas sp. | reverse complement strand
GCTAAAGTAAACTAAGGAATAAAAAGTGAGTAATTTTTTAAACAGATTTGACATAAGCGGTTATGGGCTCTCCGCACAAAGAGTACGTGTTAACACTATCTCAAGCAACATTGCAAATGCCCAAACGACAAGAACAGAAGAAGGCGGACCGTATCGCCGTAGAGAAGTAGTGTTTAAAGCTGTCAACTTTAATGATGTATATAACAAAGCACTCGGCGAAAACACGCAAAGCACAAAATATGAAGACCCTTTGAATGAAGGACAATTTGGTAAAAAGGTAAATCCTGCTATAATGAGTGTAGTAGTTGACAAGGTTATAAGAGATGATTCAAAACCTCTTATGAAGTTTGAGCCGAATAACCCAGATGCAGATGCAAACGGGTATGTGGCGTATCCAAATATTAATCCTGTTGTAGAAATGTCCGATTTAGTCGAAGCGACACGTTCTTATCAGGCAAATGTTGCAGCATTTCAAAGTGCAAAAGATATGGCAAATTCTGCAATATCACTTTTACAGTAAAGACGGAGTTATAGATTATGAGTAATATTAACAATATTTCCGGTGCATCCACAGCAGACCTTTTAAAACAAAAAGATGCTGTAGAAAAAAGCACTGGTGGCGAAGCTTTTGCCCAGCAGTTAAAATCAGCCATCAATGAAGTCAATGACATTCAAAAGGACAGCGAAAAAGCCATTGCCGATTTGGCAACAGGCCAAGTAAAAGACCTGCACCAGGCGGCACTTGCAATCGGTAAAGCAGAAACAAGCATGAAACTTATGCTTGAGATCAGAAACAAAGCGCTCAACGCATACAAAGAGATCGGTAGAACTCAACTATAATCTACCTCTGCATATAATAATTTAATGGTAAACCGCAACAAAAGTAAAAAAATCCTCCTTCTCTATGTACTGATTTCTCTTGCTTTTGTGGTCTTTTTAAGTGTTATGCTTTTAACTGCTACAAAATCTCGCAGTATGCCCTCTTTGTATGCAGTAGAGAGCTCAAAAGCACAGCGAGGCAGCATTATCAGTGCAGACGGTTTTCATATAGCCACAAGTCAAAAGCTTTATAAAGCTGTAGTCAATACACGCTACATCGACCCGGACAAAAAAGAGTTGTTTGTAAAACTTTTCAGTATTTACTCTGGCATGACTCCTGCGGCTATTGAGAAAAGGCTTGCAAAGCGTAGAGGCGTTGTCGTACTCAGTTACAACATACCACAAATCCAGGCACACTATCTGCAGACTCTTGCTCGAGAGCTCAGGCGCTTTAAAGTGTTTTTAGAACTTTTAAATCCAAAGACAGGTCTGCGTTCTGTACATGGACTCAGTATACTTGAGAGCGGTGAGAGCCGTGAGTATCCTTATGGAAAACTGCTTACTCCAATCATAGGCTATCCACATAAAATAGAAGAAGACGGCTACACATCCATCAGAGGGGTCAAAGGTCTGGAAAAAAAATTCGACACAGAACTCTCTCCTATACAAGATGCTTACAGCAGGGGTAAACGCGATGTCAACAGCTATATCATCTTAAACAAAGAAAGCTTCACCAAACCAAAAATAAACGGTCTCGATATTCAGCTGACAATAGCCGTTTCTTTTCAGATAAGAATAGAAAAAATGCTTGATGCCATGAAAGAAGAACTCCGTGCAAAAGAGGTTATGATTGCCATTATGGATTCTAAAAAAGGGGATGTTTACGCAATGGCGAGTTCAAACAGATACTTGCCAAAGGACATAAAGCGCAGTGACTACCCTTCTTTAAACAGTGGCATGATAGAGTATAGTTTTGAGCCTGGCAGTGTTTTAAAACCCATAACATTCGCCCTGTTGCTAGAGCATAAGCTGGTCAATCCCTATGATTTGGTAAATGGACATAACGGTCGGTTTAAAATCGGAAGAAAGGTCATCACAGATGAGCATAGATTTGACTGGCTAAGTGCTGAAAATGTCATAGTTTATTCTTCAAATGTCGGTATAGCGCAACTTGCACAGAAACTTCCAGGGTATGATTTTTACAGAGGTCTTAAAAATTTTGGTTTTTCCACAAAATCTACACCAGACTTAATTTATGAAAAAAAAGGCTCCGTACCAAGCGCAAAACGACTGGAAAATGAAATATATAAAGCCACCTGTGCCTACGGTTATGGAATTCGTGCAAATCTTATGCAGCTCCTCCGTGCTTACAGCGCTTTTAACAATAACGGCAGGATGGTAAAGCCAAAACTTGTCAAAAGTTTTATAGATGAACGCGGCAGCGTAAAAGATCTAGGCTATGAAGAACCTGTTCAGGTTATAAAAAGTGCGACAGCTAAACGAATGAATAAGATTTTAATCAAAACAGTCAATGAAGGAACAGGGAAAAAAGCCATCACAAAGGGACTTCAAATTGGCGGTAAAACAGGAACTGCCCATATAGTGGAAAAAGGCAAATATGTCACTAAGTACAATACTGCTTTCATGGGATTCGCCAATGACAAAACGCATAAATACAGTATAGGTGTAATTGTCATACAACCTAAAAAGAGTCAGTTCGCAGCGCAGACCGCCGTTCCTGTATTTAAAAAAGCTGTTGATATTATGATTGAAGAGGGTTACTTAAAGCCAAATATTGTCGAGTAATCTTGTCTCACCTACAATCGCCTCTACCAATATAACAGTATTACCGATTTGCACTTCATCAATCACTTCAAAATCACGGCTGAGTACTTCTGCATACTCTACTTCCAAAGGTGCTAAAATACTATGCATCTCTTCTTTTATCTTTTCTACGTCCAAAATATTTTTACTTACAAGCTTTGATGCCGCATATAAAGATTTGGGTATTTTCAGTGCTTCTTCTCTTTGTTCTTTTGAAAGATAGACATTTCTACTACTAAGTGCCAAGCCGTCAGTATCACGTACTATATCTACTGGTATAATTTCAACACTCATAAAATATTGCTTGACCATGAGTGTTATCAGGTTTAGCTGCTGTGCATCTTTTTTACCAAAATAAGCTCTTGTCGGGCTTACGATGTTGAGCAGCTTCATAACTACTGTCAATACACCGCTGAAATGTCCAGGTCTTGTAGCTCCTTCTAAAACATACCCCCGGACATTCGGTGCGCATATCTTAACTTCATCGTGAGTGTAGATATTTTCTGCTGTTGGGAAAAAAAGTATATCTACCCCTGCAAGTTCACATATCTTTTTGTCTGCATCGTCTTTTTTTGGGTACTTGTCTAAATCTTCCCCTGCTAGAAACTGCGTAGGATTGACAAAAATAGAAACAACCACCACATCATTCTCTTGTCTTGCTCTTTTTATCAGCGTAATGTGTCCCTCATGCAAAGCTCCCATAGTCGGCACAAAACCGACCGACTTGTTACTGTTTTTTAAAAGCGCTTTTAACTCTAAAGGATCCGAAATAATCTTCATTTTAAGTCCTGGTATAATATAATTGCAATTATACACTATGCAAAGCTGGAACAACAATGGATAACTACGAATATACAGAACTTTTAAAAAATATTGACCTTAAGATGAAAAATATTACGGGAGTCGTTGAACCCGAAAAAATACAAAAAAGACTCAACGAAATTCAAGAGCTTGAAAATGAGCAGGACTTTTGGAACGATGCAGACAATGCTGCAAAAATACAAAAAGAAAAAACACAATTGCAACGTAAACTTGACAAATACACTATAGCTAAAGATGCCGTAGAAGATGCAAAAGAACTCTATGAAATGGCAAAAGAAGAAGATGATAGCGAATCACTACAGGCTCTTTATGAAGATGCACCTACTTTGGAAAAACAAATTCGCGACATGGAGATAGAAGTCCTTTTAAGCGGTGAAACTGATGCCAACAATGCCATTCTCTCTATCCATCCAGGTGCAGGAGGGACAGAATCACAAGACTGGGCAGAGATGCTTCTTCGTATGTACAAGCGTTGGGCAGAGCGACGCGGATTTAAGGTAGAAGTATTGGATTATCAGGCTGGTGATGAAGCGGGAATAAAAGACGTGTCCATACTCATTAAAGGTGAAAATGCCTATGGCTACCTTAAGGTGGAAAACGGGATTCACAGACTGGTTAGAATTTCTCCATTTGATTCCAATGCCAAGCGTCATACATCTTTTGCTTCGGTTATGGTATCCCCTGAAGTTGATGATGACATTGACATTACTATAGAAGACAAAGATATACGTATAGATACATATCGTTCAAGCGGAGCGGGCGGACAACATGTAAATAAGACAGAATCCGCCATAAGAATAACCCACATTGAGACAGGTGTAGTTGTACAATGTCAAAACGACAGAAGTCAGCACAAGAACAAAGCGACAGCCATGAAAATGTTAAAATCCCGTCTTTATGAACTTGAGCTAGAAGAGCAAAAAGCAAAAGAAGCAGGTATTGCTAAAAGTGAGATAGGTTGGGGACACCAGATACGTTCATACGTTATGCAACCCTACCAACAGGTAAAAGACACCAGAAGCAATGAAGCCTACTCAAATGTTTCAGCCATACTTGACGGAGACATAGACAATATGATTGAGGGTGTTTTAATAGCGATGAACCGTTCTTAATCTTCTTCTTTTTTTAAAAAGCTGTAGCCTAAGAATAAAACTCCTATCACCATCGCTAAAATTGTAATATAGCGTGTCCGCTGCTCCTGAACGCTCATTAATGATTTTCTAAATGTTGACATATCGGGCCTTGCACTTTTTACACTTTTTGAACTCCCTGCAACACTCGCTTCCATTCTTGCAACATTTGCTGCTGCTATCTCATTTTCACTGACTCTCGTTTTTGGTGTAGCCCAAAAATGTACTCCAAATCCTATTAATAGCATTAGCACACCTATTGTTCTTAATATAACAATCTTATGTTTGAAAAAAAAATCCATTTCTATCCTCTTCTTTTGCTGTTTATAAAGCAAATTATGTCAAAATCACAGTATGAATCTACTTAAAGAATTTTTACTTGATGATAAGTGCTCATATCTAGATGACAAAGAACAGACTACACATTACAAGGTTATAAACGACTGTGATGCCAAATCTTGTGAAGATCTCATTGAAAGAGGCTACCGCCGATTTGGAAAAATGTACTTCAGGC
>JANTGW010000078.1 GCA_024762705.1 Sulfurimonas sp. | reverse complement strand
AAGCGGGATTTTAAACTAAGAAAATATGTAAGCGGTTTTTATCTCTTTAAGAATATGAAAACAGTTACGCGAAACAGAGAGATATTCGATGCGATTATAGCACTTGGACTTTTTTGGTCTATTTCACAGGTAGTGCTGGCAGTATTTGGTGAATATGCCAAAAGTGAGTTACATGTAACCAATACCATATATGTACAGGGTGTCATGGCACTTGCAGGTATAGGTATAGTCATAGGCTCAATTATAGTTGCGAGGCTCTCCCGGTTTTATATCAATGTAGGTTTGGCTGGCATCGGTGCAACAATAGTTACATTTATAGTTTTCTCTGTACCGTTTATAGATTCTATGCTAACAATAGCATTTTTATTTACACTCTTTGGCATATTCGCAGCATTTATATTGGTGCCGTTGAATGCAAGGATCCAGTATCTGGCTTCACGTGTACACTTGGGTATTATCTTGGCGGCAAACAATTTTATTCAAAATATTTTTATGTTCAACTTTTTAGTGCTGACAACTGTTTTTGCATATTTTGGAATGAATGCGGAGCTGTTGTTTTATCTCATGGGTATTTTGGGTGTTTATTTGGCAAGCAAGTTATATAAACGATATTCGATTGAAATGTTTTGGTCACTGATGGAATTGTTTTCAACACTAAGGCATAAATACATCTATGTCGGTTTGGAGAACATACCGCAGGACAAAGCCGTACTACTGCTTGGAAACCATGTCAGCTGGATTGATTGGATTTTGTTGCAGTTGCCACTGCAGCGGCGAATCAATTATATGATGGACAAGGATATATACCACTGGAAGTTCTTTCATCCGATTTTTAAAAAAGGGGAGGCCATTCCTCTCTCACCAAAAGCATTTAAAGATGCCATGAGAGAAGCACACAAACGATTGCAAAACGGGAGTGTCGTTGCGTTGTTTCCAGAAGGTGAAATTTCACAAGATGGTGAAATACATGAATTTCACAGAGGATATGAACTCATCCCTAAAGATTATGACGGTGTTATTGTGCCTTTTTATATAGATAAAGGAATATTTGGAAGTTTATTTGCAAAATATAAACCAAAAGATGCAAAAAGAAACCTTTTTAAGCGCAGAGTTGTTAAAATATATTTTGGAAATCCTCTGCCAATAGATACAAAAGCAAAAGAGCTGCAAGATATAATTTTAAAAATGAGAGAAAAATATGAAGCTGAATAAACCAAAGCATAATCTTTATAGAAACGGTATGTATGCAGTCGAGGGCTTTATAGATATTGTTAAAAACGAAACATCTTTTAAATGGCAGCTTTTAATGCTGTTTGTGATGGGTATCGTAGCCTGGATTTTGCCTGTAAGCTTTGTACATTCAAGCATACTTTTTATGTCACTGTTTATACCGGTTCTTGCAGAAGTGGCCAATAGTGCTGTGGAGAGAGTCGTGGATCTGGTGACAAATGAGTATCATATTTTAGCAAAACAGGCAAAAGATGCGGGAGCAACATTGGTACTTTTGAGCTTGTTTGTAACACTTTTGGTATGGATATTTACATTAGTGGATGCTTTTGCATAGGGAGAATTTAGCATGAACACAACTTTGATAATAGGTGCCGGCGGTGTAGGCCGCGTTGTTGTACACAAATGTGTGCAAAATGCAGATGTATTTGGAAAAATCGTACTTGCAAGCAGAACAAAATCAAAATGTGATGAGATCAAATCAGAACTGCCTGGTGCAGACATAGATACGTATGCACTTGATGCTGATAACACGCAGGAGATCACAGATTTGATCAACAAGGTCAAGGCAGGTATAGTTATAAATGTTGCGCTGCCGTATCAGGATTTGACGATTATGGATGCCTGCATAGCAACAAAGACTGATTATCTCGATACTGCAAACTACGAGCATCCCGATGAAGCGAAGTTTGAGTATAAACTACAATGGGAAAAAGATGAAGCATTTAAACAAGCAGGCATTATGGGACTGCTTGGAAGCGGATTTGACCCGGGTGTGACAAATGTCTTTTGTGCCTATGCACAAAAACACTATTTTGATGAGATTCATACTATTGACATACTAGATTGTAATGCCGGGGATCACGGTTATCCTTTTGCAACAAACTTTAACCCCGAAATTAACCTTCGTGAAGTCTCAGCTAATGGTCGTTACTGGGAAAATGGCAAATGGATAGAGACAAAGCCGATGGAGATAAAAATGGTCTGGGATTACCCTGAGGTAGGACCAAAAGATAGTTATCTGCTTTATCATGAAGAGATGGAGTCTTTGGTAAAACACATCAAAGGCTTAAAGCGAATCCGGTTTTTTATGACCTTCGGTGAGAGTTATCTTACACATATGAGATGTCTTGAAAACGTTGGTATGCTTGGCATCGAACCTGTTGAGCATAAGGGACAGAAAATCATTCCTATAGAGTTTTTAAAAACACTTTTGCCTGATCCTGCTTCTCTTGGACCTCGTACTAAAGGAAAAACGAATATAGGAATAGTGGCAGAAGGTATAAAAGATGGCAAAAAGAAAAAGATCTATATCTATCAGGTCAGCGACCATGAAGCATGTTATAAAGAAGTGAATTCCCAGGCAGTTTCTTATACAACGGGTGTTCCTGCAATGATAGGTGCAAAACTGATGTTGGAAAAAGTCTGGTACAAAGAAGGTGTGCACAATATGGAAGAGTTCGATCCTGATCCGTTTATGGCAGAACTCAATAAACAAGGTCTTCCTTGGAAGATTAAAGAATTGGAATAATAAATGACATTTAACAATATAATTAAAAACATCGACTCTCTGCCTCCTTTGTCCGAAGCTGCGAATATAGTACAGTCATTATACAATTCAGGAATAGAGAGTATAGATGTAAAAAAGCTCATTAAAGTTATTGAATCAGATGCAATGTTGAGCGCAAATATATTAAAAACAATTAATTCGCCTTATTTTGGTATGCGTAATAAAATCACAAATATAGCGCGGGCAATTTCGCTCATTGGTACAAGGCGAATACAGATGTTGGTTATACACTATGCTATGAGAGAAAGTATCAAAGCTGATCCCAGTGTATATGGTTTTAATAATTTACAGTTTAACGAACTCTGTCAGTTACAAAGTGCTTTGCTGTTTCAATGGTATTCGAAAGTCAACTTGAAAGAGGCACAATATCTTGCTTCATTGGCTTTAATGATGGAAAGTGGAAAATTGGTTATTGCAAAAGAAGTGACACAAAGTGAATATGTCGGTGAATTCAGAAAAGATTTTAATGAATGTAAAAATATTCAAGAGTTTGAAAAAGATCTCATAGGTATGACTTCTTATACCTTAAGCGCACTACTTTTTGAACATTGGCATTTAGATGAAAAATATATAAAAGTATTGAAAGCACTGGATTCAAAAGATGAAGATGACCTCCAAATTTTATATTATGCCAACATTATTGATGTTATACGAACAAGTATAAATATTAAAGACATACTCTCAGATATGGCCATTAATAAGGCTGCTGCATTAGTAAAAGAACTGGGAATGGACGATGAACTCTTTAGTGATGTAGCAAAAGATATGAGAGAGAAATATTTAGCACTTTAAGAGAGAGTAGAATGAATTTTGATTCAATTGCCAGTACTATAGAATCATCACTTCTACTACTAGATACAGCGTTTTCAGTAAATAGAATATATTGGACAAAATAGATGAAAAAATTAGCTACACCCTATTATTTGTGCGAAGAAGAACTTTTAGAAAATAACTTGAAAATTTTAGACCATGTCCAGCAAAAGAGCGGTGCTAAAATTATTTTGGCTCTTAAAGGCTTTGCAATGTGGAGCACTTTTGATATAGTGGCAAAATATTTAAAAGGCTGTACCGCCAGCGGACTTTATGAGGCAAAACTTGCGTGTGAAGAATTCTGCAAGTATAATGAAAAGGCGGAAGTTCATACATATTCTCCTGCATTCAAAGATGAAGATATTGAAGAAATAGCGGAAATTTCCGACCATATAGTTTTTAACTCTTCAAATCAATTGAAAAAATATGTACGTAAAGTAAAAGAGATAAATCCAAATATTCATGTTTCTTTGAGGGTTAATCCGGAGGTTTCTTCTTCGCCAGTTGACATATATAATCCTTGCGGATTATATAGTAGACTAGGGACTACACTGCAAAACTTTGATGAAAAAGTACTCGAACATATTGACGGTCTTAATTTTCATGCACTTTGTGAACAAAATGCAGATGCATTAGAAGAAGTTTTGTCAGCTTTTGAGGAAAAATTCGCAAAATATTTCAAAAACCTGAAGTATATTAACTTTGGTGGAGGACATCATATAACTAAAAAAGGTTATGATATTGAAAAATTAATTTGTTTAATCAAAGAATTTAGAGAAAAATATAACGTAGATGTTTATTTAGAACCGGGTGAAGCTGTTGGATGGGAAACAGGATATCTTGCTGCAACAGTATTGGATGTTTTTCAAAATGGTATGAATGTCGCCATTCTTGATACATCTGCAGAAGCACATATGCCTGACACACTGGCAATGCCTTACCGTGCCATAGTAAGAGGAAGCGGTGAGGCAGAAGAGAAAAAATATACATATAGACTTGGGGGAAATACCTGTCTCGCAGGTGATATTATGGGTGACTACTCATTTGATGAACCTTTACATGTAGGGGATACTATCATATTTGAAGACCAGATTCATTATACTTTTGTGAAAAATACGACCTTTAATGGCATTAAGCTGCCTTCTTTGGCCATAAAGAGAAAAAACGGCGAAATAGAACTTATAAAAGAGTTCGGGTATGAGGAATATAAAAACAGATTAAGTTAGGAGTATAAGAAATGCTTGAAGATAAAGAACGTTGGAACATTCGTCATGTAGAAAAGCCGATGCGTACAAATGTTGAACCGATTATTGAAAAATATATTGACTTGGCACGTAAAGGCAAGGCTCTTGATATTGCCTGCGGAATTGGTAGAAATACACATTTTTTAGCAGAAAAAGGATTCAAGGTAGATGCTGTTGATTTTAGCGATTATGCACTTTCTCAAGTCAAAAATGAGGAAGCAATTACTAAAATAGAAGTTGATTTAGATAGTTGTGATTTGC
>JANTGW010000077.1 GCA_024762705.1 Sulfurimonas sp. | reverse complement strand
CACTTACCCTGCAGTCGGGTAGTATTGAGGGTTTTGTGATTTTTAAAAAGAGGGTGTTTATTTTAGGAAAATTATTTTTCAATCCGAGGCTTAAATCCCGTAGTGCATCTTCAAGAAGTAAAAATTTGTTATTTTTTACAGTTGTCTTTATGAAATCAGTCACTTCTGCGTAGTTGATAAATGCATCAACAAAATCATATTCTATTTCAAGGTTAATTATGACTTCCTGCGCATTTTTTCGCTCGTGTTCCAAGATGCCTATGATACATGTAAAGCTAAGGTCTTCTATATGAATTTTCACCTATATGACTCTTTTTTCTTCACCCTTGATAACACGGATAATATTTGGAATATGTTTATAAAAAAGAATAAAGACGATAAATACTACAGGTGCATGAGGCATATCAGGATGAATAATAAAACTTGCGACAAGTAGCGCTAAAACACCTGTAAGTGAAGAAAGCGAAGAGATACGAACGGTTTTTGCCATTACAAGCCATACTATAAGTGCAATAGTTGTCTCAATCGGTAATAAAAACATCATAACACCCATTCCTGTTGCAACGCCTTTTCCACCTTCAAAGCCTAAGTAGGGAGAGAAACAGTGTCCAAGTACAGCTAAAACTGCTATAGCCCATAGTACCGACTCATCTAGTTCCATAAAATATGCAGCAGCTAAAACAACAACACCTTTGAGTGCATCTAGAACAAGAGTGGCGATACCAAGCTTTTTTGCTAAAGCCGGATTCTTCTCTTTGACGACACGAAGAACATTTGTCGCACCTATACTCCCGCTTCCGGCTGACTTTACATCTACATCTGCGAATTTTTTTGCAAGAAGAAGACCAAAAGGAATACCACCAATGAGGTATGCCGCGATATAAAACTGAACATTGATATTAAATAAAAAATCCATAAATTACCTTAAATTATTTGAGTGGCAACATTCTACAATTTTTATGCTAAATATATTTTGATATAATTGCGTTATTATAAAATACAGGATGATTTTTTGCAGTTAACAAATGATGAATTGAAAAAAAGAATTAATGAACTCAAAGAAAAACTGAGTGTAACGGTGGTTGCACACTTTTATCAGCGTGACGAAGTATTTGAACTTGCCGACATTACCGGAGATTCGCTTGAACTTGCTATGAGAACGATGGCTGATGATGCAGAATATGTACTTTTTTGCGGTGTCGGATTTATGGGACAAAGTGTTAAAGTGCTTTCTCCGCACAAACGTGTCGTTATGCCTAAAATAGCATGTTGTGCAATGGCGCGTATGATAGACTCTTTGTACTATGATGATTCTGTAAAGTTTTTAGAAAATAATGGGATAGCAAAAGAGAATATCCTGCCTATTACATACATTAACTCCAATGCGGACGTAAAAGCAAAGGTCGGTGAAATGGGCGGTATGGTCTGTACGAGTTCCAATGCCAAAAAAATTATTACAACGGCTTTAGGTGAAGGAAAAAAGATTCTATTTGTGCCTGACAGATGTCTTGGGCAAAACATTGCCAATCAAATGGGTCTTAAATCAATGGTTATCGGTCAAGAAGGTGACCCTAAAGAGGCTGATATTATCTGTTACGACGGTTTTTGTTCTGTACACCAGCTTTTTACAGTTGAAGATATCGAGTTTTACCGTAAAAAGTTTCCGGGAATCTTAATCGCAACACACCCTGAATGTGATCCTGCTGTTTGTGAAGCAAGTGATTTTGTGGGTTCAACATCTCAGCTTATCAAATACATTACTGAACTCCCTGAGGATCAAAAAGTAGCAGTTGGAACAGAGTTTAATATGGTAAACCGTCTCCGCCCGAAAAACACATATGTGCTGAGTTCCACAAAACCTGAATGTCCTACTATGAATGAAACAACACTTGAAGATGTCTATCTGACACTCAAAGCGATAGATGACGGTCAGCCTATCAATGAAATAGAAGTGGATCCGAAAACGCAAAAATGGGCCAAAGTTGCTCTAGAGAGAATGTTGGCATTATGATAAAGGATTTTGTACAAGCAGCACTTGCAGAAGATATAGGGCGTGGTGATTTATATACTTTAGTAGAACCTAGTGTTGACGCACAAGCAAAGATTATTGCTAAATGTGATGGAGTTTTAGCAGGGCAGCGTTATGTAGATGAATTGGCGAAACTAGAAGGATTCTATATACAGTGGTATAAAAAAGATGCTCAAGAGTTTTCTGTTGGAGATACTTTAGCAGTTATAAGAGGTGGATCGCATACATTACTGAGTTGTGAGAGGACTGCGCTCAATATACTATTACATGCAAGTTCTATAGCTACATATACTAGCGCATTTGTGAAAATCATTGCAGAGTATAATGCAAAGCTTTTAGATACAAGAAAAACCAGACCGCAATTGAGAGTATTTGAGAAGTATGCTGCAAGATGCGGAGGGGCAACAAATCACAGAATGGGTTTAGATGATTCACTTATGATAAAAGACACACATCTGAAGACTATTGAAAATTTACAAGACTATATTATAAAAGCAAGAAAAGTGATTCCATTCACTGCAAAGATAGAAGTAGAAGCAGAGACGCTTTTTATCGCACAAGAAGCGATGGAAGCAGGGGCAGATATAGTTATGTGTGACAATATGACACCTGCACAGGTAGAAGAGGTCGTTGTCTTTAGAAACGAAAACTACCCACATATCCTTTTAGAAGCAAGTGGCAATATATCTCTTGAAACGATAGAATCCTATGCAAAAACAGGTGTAGATGCTATTAGCAGTGGTGCTCTTGTGCATCAAGCGAACTGGATAGATCTTTCAATGAAAATGGATTAAAGGTCAGGCTTTACATAGATGGCTGATGATCAGGAAAAGACAGAAGAACCCACCCCCAAGAAGATAGAAGACGCCCGAAAAGAGGGGAATGTCCCAAAATCTCAGGATGCTTCCGGAGTTATAACGCTTTTTGTGGCAATTTTGGGTGTTTTGATGCTTTTTCCTTATATGGCAGAACATATGCTTCGTCTTTTTCAATATTATTTTTCTCTTATCGGCATGCCGATTGATAAACTTTCCGCCATTGATATAGCCATTGTGACCATTAGAGAGTTTTTATTGATGATTATGCCGCTGGCAATTGCTGTTGCAGTCGCTGGTGTCGTAGCAGCCCTTGCACAGTTTGGATTTTTGTTTACTACAAAAGCAATTATGCCAGATCTTAAAAAAATTGACCCAATAAAAGGAACAAAAAACCTTTTCTCTTTAAAAAAAATGATAGAAGGGGTGAAAGTAACACTCAAGTCTTTTACGACTTTGGGCATCGGATTTCTGTTTTTCTTTTATTTTATAGAAGAACTGCCGACAGTTGCTCTTTTTGGCTTGGACGATCAGCTTGTATGGCTCAAGGAAAAGATGATTATCATTGCTTTTGTAATGCTGTTTATCATATTCGTTTTTGCAGTTATAGACATTATTATCGTAAGAAAGCAGTATTTTGACGGTTTAAAGATGTCTAAACAGGAGATAAAAGATGAGATGAAGAACATGGAAGGTGATCCACTGATAAAATCTAAAATTAGACAGATTCAGATGGAAGCATCGAGAAAGAGGATGATGGCAGAAGTGCCAAATGCAGATGTTGTCATCACTAACCCTACGCATTATGCTGTTGCCATAAAATATGATGAGGCCAAGGCGCATGCTCCGATTGTTATTGCAAAAGGAAAAGACCACCTTGCTCAGCAAATCAAAAAAATTGCGAGAGAAAATAAAGTGCATATTGTGCAAAATCCTCCTTTGGCAAGAAGCCTTTACAAAGAGGTTGATGTTGACAAACCTATTCCGGAAACATTATTTAATGCTGTAGCGGAAGTTTTGGCTTATGTTTACAAGATGAATAGAAAATAGTATATAATTTTATTTAAAAAAAAGTAGATATTTGACAGATTTACATGATGCAAAAAATGCAAAACACATAGTCATTACAGCAGATAACAGTTCGTTTGCAAATGCAAATGCATTATACTCATACGTATTGAGTCTGCACAAAAAAGTTTCTTTGGTTGTTATTGAAAAAATTGATGCCAAGTTTTCATTTTTGCCATGGTTTAGTAAAGCAAGAGAGACTGTACCTGCTTCAGCAGATATGACAATTCAGTCGGAAAATGACACTATTGCTCTTTATTATTCTTTCAAAGAACAAGATGTTACTGTTAACCAAAAAATGGCTACGGCACTTTTTGCAGGTCTGCTTGAATCATCTGAAGGCTTTTCGTCAAGTAGATGCAATGGTACAACATTTGCTGTTGCTAGTGAACTAATAGAGCTTAAAGCACAGTATCTTACATGTAAAGATTATTTACAAAAAAGAGACTCTTTGGCTTTGTTTCGACTAAAGTCTTTGATGTATAAAAAAATGCTGCAAACTTCTAACGGAGAGGTTGTGAACATGTATGTGACGGACGAAGACCTCAAAAGTAGTGGTGCAACACTAAAAGATGTCGAAAAAGTACAAAAAGAACTTCTGAACATGGTACATGTAAAAGAGGTTGTTCTTTATAAAAGCGATGAAAACAATAAAATAATAAAAGTAATTAAGGATAGATAATTTGAGAAACAAAAGAAATAACTCATCATTAGGCGGTTTTTTAGTAATGGCATTATTTATAGGTGCAGGACTTTATGTCTACTTTTCTGCAACTTTTGAGCGTAATGTTCCAGTAGTTTCACTTCAAACAAACGGATTCTGGAATCTTAAAAAGCCATTACAACTTAAAATAGAAGACGATAGTGGAATAAAATCATATAAAGTCATATTGCGAACTAAAAGTGGTGACAGTGAGTTGCTGTACAATCAGCTACTGGCTCCTCAAAAAATTATTGATTTGGAAATTGAATCACCAAGAGGTTCTTATGCAATAAAAGACAAAGATATTGAAATTATTGTTCAGGCACAAGATGTCAGCAAATGGAATTTTCTTAAAGGAAATACTGCACTCAAGTCTTTTAAACTTGAGATTGATAAGAAAAGACCTCAGGTAAGCATAGTAAACAATTCATATAAAATATCTCGTGGTGGTTCTGCACTTGTTATATTTAAAGCAGAAGATGAAAACCTTCAAGAACTTTATATAA
>JANTGW010000076.1 GCA_024762705.1 Sulfurimonas sp. | reverse complement strand
ACTATAGATATTATCATCACCAACAATATTTTCAAAGTGTTTTAAATGTTTTGAATCAATCAAACTATTCTCCTATATTAAATTCATCAAGCAAATAATGCAGTGATGCATCACTGTTTTTTACAATTTCATAAAGTTCTTTATTTGTTTTGTTGTTTTGCACTAAAAGTTCGTAATAATGTGGCTCATAGCTTTCAAGTCTTGAACTTCCGCTTCCCCACCATGCAGCGTCAATGTTGTCCACACGGGTATAAAAAGGCAGTTTTACTTCTGTCTGTTTGAGTTTTGCATCACTGATATTTAAGATTTTAAAACTTTTTATATCAAGCGTATACACTTTTTGATTCAAATAGATAAAAAGAAGTCCAACACTGCTTTCATCGGCCATAGAGGCAAAGTCTTCTTTTAATGGTGTCGGATGTCCATGAAATGAAAGGACAGTAGCAAACAGATCAGGGTGTACCCATTGTGTCTGCACGCTTTTTGTAATTTGGTAATAACTCTCTTCATTAGGTGCAATTAACAGCGAACGGGAATACCCAAATGCAAGTTCAACTGTATCGCCGACTTCTACTTTCCACTTTCCGTGAGGCAACGCGTTGTTTTGCAAAGTGGTAAATTCACTCATTCTGACAACTGCAGTCTGCGTTACAGCATCAAAACTCTCAACAACGGCATTTTTTAAGATAGCACTATGCTCAGGAGTTATGTGATGCACTACAAAACCGCTTACCCCGACATCTATTTTATCAATATTAATTGTTACGGTTTTATGTTCACTGTCTATTGCTGTAACAGGTGATTTTATAACAGCGCCAAAAAGTCCGAATGCAAGAATTGTGAGTAAAAGTATCTGTTTCATATCGCTTCTTTATATTTTATATATGTGATTATATCAAACAAACCTCAGACTAAGCCAAAATTTGCTAATCTTTGCAAATTATTTATTTCAGGCTTATATTTATGATACGATTTTTCATACTTTTTTTACTGACAACTTCTTTATTTTCATCTCAAGTTGAGCGCTATAGATGGAGTAACGGGGAAAGCTATTTGGTCTTTTTAGAAAATAACAGTCTTCCTGCAAAGGATCTTTACTACAATCTTGACAAGGATGATCAAAGACTCACAGAAGAGATGCGTGCGGGTATTCATTACCAAATTTTAAGAGACAATCAAGGAAATATAGAACAAATCCTGCTTCCTCTCAATGACGAACTTCAGATTCATATTTACAAAGATGACGACGAGTATAAGTTTGAAGCTATTCCTATTATCAGTACAACAAAAACAGAGGCATTTTATACTACCATTACAAGCTCTCCTATGTATAATATCTTGAAAGAAACAGGCTCTAAAAAACTTGCACAGATTTTTGTTTCAAGCTTCAAACACTCCCTTAATTTTAAAAATGATCTTCGCAAGGGAGATGAGCTTGTCATGATTTATGAGCAAAAGTATCGTCTTGGTCAACCTTTTTCCATGCCTACTTTAAAAGTGGCCATGATAGAAATGCGCCATAAAAAACATTTTATCTATCTCAATGATGATGACCGATATTATGATGAAAAAGCTCATGAAGTTGAAGGATTTTTACTTGCCCGTCCGGTCAGAGGTGCAAGGATATCTTCTTATTTCACAAAGCGAAGATGGCATCCTGTACTGCATAAATGGAAAGCGCATTTGGGTGTTGATTATGCGGCAAGACGAGGTACTCCTGTCATTGCGGCAGGCAGAGGCACCATAGTCTACTCTTCAAGACTCGGAACTTACGGCAATCTTATCAAAATCCGCCATGCAGACGGATACGAAACGCGTTATGCCCATTTAAAATCATTCCGTAGAGGCATACACAGAGGCAAACGTGTAAAAAGAGGCCAGACTATTGGCTACGTAGGCTCAACTGGCCGTTCAACAGGTCCACATTTACACTTTGAACTGAGAAAACGGGGTCGTGCCATCAATCCTCTTCGAGTTGTTCAGGTAACAACCAAAAAGCTAAAAGGCAAAGAGAAAAAAGCTTTCTTGAAACTAAAGAAAAACTATGATGAAAGCGTTAATCTGCACCTGAATAACAAAACAGCATATAAAAAACGGCCTCCTTTTGAAAACATGTCATATATACACCTTTTAGAGGAGAAAAAAAATGGGTAAAATCACCTCTGTAAAAGAGCTTAAGAATCCTAATTTTGTCAAGCCTGTAGAAATCAACTATACACAAAAAGGCATACAAAAAAGATGGGAAGCGGTTCTCTCACACGACAGTGTCGCCATACTGCTTTACCATGAACAAAAAGATGCCTTTGTCCTTGTCAAACAACTCCGTGTCACAGTTCTCAATAAAAATAAAGCTAACGGTTACATGTACGAACTCTGCGCCGGCATTGTTGATAAAGAGTGTTCTATAGAACAAATTGCCAAAGAAGAGATTCTTGAAGAGTGCGGGTATGATGTCCCTCTTGAAAATATTGAAAAAATCAGTGCTTTTTATACAAGTGTAGGCATATCAGGAACACACCAGACGCTTTACTATGCCCAGATTGATGAGAGCATGAAAGTAAGTGAAGGCGGCGGTATCCATGAAGAAGAAATCGAAGTGGTCTATATTCCACTTAAGAAGGCAAAAGAGTTCATGTTCGATGAGAGTTATCAAAAAACCACTGGAGTTTCACTGTCGTTTTACTGGTTTTTCAACCATAAAAAGCATATGTGCATAGACTGACAAGACTCTATCCAAACTCTATAGGGTCCATATCTATTTCAGCAAGATCAACCTTGGAAGCCTTAACAGCTTTGATAATATCCGTACTTTTATCGGCCCTCAGCAGTATCTCAAACCTGTATTTGTTTGCCACCTTTTCAATGGCACATTTTTTTGCACCGACAATCTCAATACCGTTACATGTAAGGAGGTTCTCCTGCATTTTGCGCATTTGTTCCTGTGCTTTAGCTCCATTTTTATGGGCAAATAAAATTCTGCACAGCTTTTTATATGGAGGATACAGCTCCTGTCGGAATTCTTTCTCTTCTTCCAAAAAATCTTCATAATTGTCAATGTAATTTTTGAAGAACTCTTCATTAAAAGTCTGTACTATCACTTTTGCATCTTTTGCTCTTCCGCTTCGTCCTGCCACCTGAATCAGCGAAGAGAGTGCTTTTTCACGTGCACGATAGTCACTCATGTTGAGCATATTGTCCATGCCAAGTACCACAGCCAAAGTCACGCCATGATAATCATGCCCTTTTGAGAGCATTTGTGTTCCGACTAAAATATCGCTCTCTTTGTCATTAAATCTCTTAAGCGCTTTTTTGAGTTTATTCGCGGTTGTGATGACATCTCTGTCAAACTGTTCTATCTTTGCTTGCGGGAGTATCTCATCCAATGTTTTGACAGCCTCTGCCGTCCCAAGTCTTGAACTTGTCAGATTCGAACTCTGGCACTCAGGACAAACTTGAGGAATCGCCTGTGTAAAGTTACAATAATGACATTTTAATGCACGTGAATGCTGATGTACGCTCATACCCACACTGCAAAACGCACACTTCACAGTATGCCCACAGTCTTGACACAGCAAATATTTGAAATTGGCACGTGTCGGTAAAAATACTATGGACTGCTCTTTTTTTTCTACAACTTCTTGTAAATTTTCTACAATCAAAGGAGACAAACTCTCTGCACTTCTTTCATAAACAAAAGTTTTTTGTGAACTGAAATGCCCCCCTTTGAGTCTGAAATAGGGAAATTTCACGTATGAGTTCAGCGAAGGTGTTGCACTGCCGAGTACTACATGTACATCATAAAGTCTGCCCATATATATAGCCAAATCTCTCGCGTTATATCGCGGTCGTGAAGATGATTTATAACTCTCATCATGTTCTTCATCTACAACTATGAGTCCTAAGTTCTCTATGGGTAAAAAAAGAGCTGAACGTGCCCCTGCAATGATCTTGGCTTCACCTGCATAAATTTTGGCAAGGGCTTTTTTCTTAGCAAGCGGTGTAAGCTTTGAGTGCCACATAACAAAGTCATCACCAAAATGTTCTTTAAGACGCTTAGACATTTGTGGTGTCAAAGAGATCTCAGGCATTAAAAAAATGCTTGTTTTACCTTTTGCAATCATCTGCTCAAAATACTTCATATATATTTCTGTTTTTCCACTGCCGGTATCGCCAAAAAGGAGAGAAACCTTCTGCTGCTGTAAAAACGCAAGTGCTTTTTCCTGTTTTTTAGAGAGCTTTATATTGCTTTGTTTTACTAAATGTTCTTCATTGTTTTTCTTTTGCTTTACAGAGGGAGTCATCAAAGCAAAAGCATCGCCAAGTGAACAAATATAATATGAAGCTATGAACCGAGCCATCTCAATCTGTTTTGCACAAAAACGGTATTTGCTTATATCTAAAATTTCATTGGTTTTAAACTCAGGTTTTTCACATTCACTTAAAACAACGCCATTAAGAGTTCTATTCTTTACATGTACGCTTACGCGTGTTCCTGTTTCTATTTGATGCTCTGAGTGGTAGGTGAAAGGCTCAAGAGGTGAGCCTATGATAGAAACGTTGTAATATTTCAATGATGGTTTAGTCAGTTAATTGTCCACATAAAGTGTTCTGTGCTGCAGTTCCCGCTGTCTTACTACATGTAAATCTACCGTCACCCCGCGTATATGTAAATGTTGTACTCGTACCTCCGACTGTATAACTGTATGTAGAACTGTTAACATCCGGACGAGTCAGATTATGCCAATGTCCGTCAGTTGCACTATCAGAAACAGGGTAAGTAAGCACTCCTCCAAAAAGCGGACCGGTTCCAGCGCCCCCTGCCCCTTCATCCAGCTGTCCGGCACCATTTCCAGCTTCAATAAATCTCGGATCTCCTGTAATCAAACGGGTTTGACGATCGCTTATTATAGCTGAGCGAATCGATGCAATATCTGCACGACCCTTACTTATCTGTGCATCCGTTCTTGTCGCCGCAAATCTTGGTATAGCAATAGCAGACAAAATTCCTAAAATAACTATAACAAATACCAGTTCTATCATCGTAAAAGCGCTGTGTAACGAGTATCCTTTAGATACATTTTTTGATTTTTGCATATGGATTCCTCAAGTGTTATATTATTGATATAATACCATTTTTTTGATTATTTAACTTTTACTTTGTTGAAGATTTTGTGTTTTAAAATATGTGTTTTA
>JANTGW010000075.1 GCA_024762705.1 Sulfurimonas sp. | reverse complement strand
TGTGTTAATTATGTAATTAGGATGTTAACAGGCAGATTTGCATGTTAATCATTAAAACTTGGCATTAACACACAAGATATTCCTTAAGTGAAGAAGAGGAGTTGCTTTATGGAAAAGAAAAAAAAGTTACTTGATATAGTACGGGATAAGATTCGTTTTAAACATTATAGTTATTCTACAGAAAGAACTTATGTACATTGGATAAAGTACTATATTCTTTTTCATAACAAGAAACATCCTATAGAACTTCAAAAAAAAGAAATAGAGGAGTTCCTGACTTTTTTAGCAGCAAAAAAACAGGTGTCTCCCACTACTCAAAACCAAGCATTTAGTGCAATATTATTCTTGTATAAGGAAGTTCTAAGCGTTGATATTAGTGAGTGGAACATTCAAGCGTTACGGGCACAACAACGCAAGCATATACCTGTTGTTTTAACAAAAGATGAAGTGCAGAGCGTCTTAAAAAATATTCCTTTAGAATATAGTTTGATTGTGCATCTTATGTATGGTTGTGGGCTTAGAATGAATGAAGCACTCAGCTTGCGTATAAAAGATATTGATTTCGGGTTTGATAAGATTTATATCTGGGATTCAAAATCTTTAAAAGACAGGACTATTCCATTACCTCAAAAGTTAAAAATAAAGTTGCAAGAACAGGTTGAAAAAGTACAAGAAATCCACAAGCAGGATTTGGAAAATGGTTTTGGCAGCGTTTATATGCCATATGCTTTAATGAAAAAATACCCTAATGCAAAGTACGAAATAAAATGGCAGTTTCTTTTTCCGATGAAAAATATTTCTGCTGATCCTCGTACACAAGAAAAAAGGAGACACCATCTGCACCCGCAAACACTTGGAAGAAATATAAAAGTGGCTGCTCAAAAAGCAAATCTAAATAAACGTGTTACTTCACATATATTTAGACATAGTTATGCAACCCATTTGCTTCAGGCTGGAATCGACTTAAGAAGCATACAAGAACTTTTAGGGCATAAATCTGTAGAAACTACCATGATATATACTCACGTGGTTTCTGAGATGAACAAAGCAAAACTCATAAGTCCGTTAGACTTTTAAAAGGCAAAAAAATGATAGAGAGATTTTACTTAAAAGATTACTTGAGTTTTAAAGAGACAGAACTGGATCTGCAAAGCGGGTTGGTTGTTTTTACAGGGCCGAGCGGTAGCGGGAAGTCTATACTTATGGAGTCTATTTTAGCTTCTGTGGGTGGGGCTTCTTGTGAGGCTTCCTTATGCGAGTCTTGTGTCTCTTGGGATATTGATGAAGAGAGCACGGGCATTGAAAATGACGATATCAATGTGTTTAAGCACATCAAAAAAGAGAAATCCCGTTACTTTATAAACAACCAAAGCCTTTCTAAAAAGTCCATTTCTGCTGTTGCGTCAAATTATTTGAGGCATTTGAGTTTAAAAGATTTCAGTGATTTTGAAAATGAAAATCTGCTTGGTATTTTAGATGAGCGGGCAGGGGCGAAGTCTCAAAAGCTCTCAAAGTTAAAAGAGAACTATCAAAAGAGCTTTTTGGAGTACCAAGAGGTCAAAAAAGAGTTACATGTAATAGCCGAAGAAGAGAGAAAGATAGTCGAGCTTAAAGAGTTTGCGGCTTATGAGATCAAAAAGATACAAGACATAAACCCAAGTGTCGGCGAAGATGAAGAGCTTTTACAGATAAAAAAAGAGCTCTCTAAAAAAGAGAAGGTCTTAGGCAATATAGAATCGGCAAGTGAAATTTTCAATTATGAGCATTTGGTTTCGTCAGCTTTGGAGTCTTTGGATGAGCAAAGCAGTTTTTTTGATGATGCTATGAATGAACTTCGCGGCATTTTAGAGGGTGCACAGGAGCGATTTAGCGCGCTTGATGATGTCGATGTGGAAGAGGTGCTTAACCGCATAGAAGAGCTTAGCGGGCTAAAGCGTAGATACGGAAGTATAGAAGAGGCTCTAGAGTACAAAAAACAAAAAGAGATAGAGTTAGAAAAATACGAAAACATAGAAGTAGCGAAAAACGACTTACATGTAAGGTATGAAAAGCTTTCTGTGCAGGTCAAAGAGCTTGCAGATGAGCTGAGTGGACTGCGTGAAAAAGCTTTGAGCGGGTTTGTTAAAGACTTGAACAGTTACTTGAACAGTCTATACTTGAGAGATGCGAAAATCCATATGAGCAGGGTTGATTATGATTTGCATGGGCAGGATAAGCTGGAGATTGAACTCAACGGAACTGAGCTTTCCAAAATAAGTACAGGTGAATTTAACAGGCTTCGTTTAGCTGTTTTGGCTTTAAAGTCGGAGTTTATGAGCAGCAACGGCGGCGTGTTGATGCTTGATGAGATAGATGCGAACCTGAGCGGTGAGGAGTCTATGAGTGTCGCACGGGTGCTTAAACAGCTCTCTAAGCACTTTCAGATTTTTGTTATTTCGCATCAACCGCAATTGACCTCTATGGGGGATCAGCACTTTTTGGTCTATAAAGATGGTAAAATATCGAAAACAAAAGAATTAAATGCAGATGAGCGTGTAGATGAAATAGCTCGAATCATAAGTGGTGAAAGTATTTCAGAAGAAGCGAAGAAGTTTGCAAAAGAGCTTTTGGAGGCTAGTAAGTAGATGATAATAGACACACATATACATTTGGATGATGAAAGATATGACGAGGATTTAGATGAAGTGCTAGAACGTGCCAGAGAAGGCGGAGTAAAGCGTTTCATCATTCCCGGAGCGGACTTGAGTACTTTAGAAAAAGCCATAGGTATTGCTGAGCGTTATGAAGATGTCTATTTTGCTATAGGTGTGCATCCTTATGACATTGAAGGTTTTGATCTTTCTTACTTTGAAAAGTATGTCGGGCATGAAAAATGTGTAGCGATCGGCGAGTGCGGTATGGACTACTTTCGTCTTGAAGGCAGTGATGAAGAGAAGCAAAAAGAAAAAGAAGCACAGGCAAAGGTCTTTGCAACGCAGATAGAATTTGCCAAAAAGCACAAAAAGCCTTTAATAGTCCATATTCGAAATGCTTCTCATGATGCAAAAATGATACTTTTAGACCATAATGCAGGTGAAGTCGGCGGTGTACTGCACTGTTTTAATGCGGATGATGAGCTCTTGAGCCTTGCAAACGAGAACTTTTACTTCGGTATAGGCGGTGTTTTGACCTTTAAAAATGCCAAAAAGCTTGTCAATATACTGCCACGCATTCCAAAAGAGAAGCTTATTATAGAAACTGACGGGCCTTATTTGACGCCGACGCCACACAGAGGTGAGAGAAATGAGCCTCTTTATACGACTTTCGTTGCACAGAAAATGTCAGAAATTTTAGAAATTCCAAGAGAAGAAATAGAAAAAACAACGACTGATAATGCCCTAAAACTCTTTCATATTTCTTAATATTAACAAGCTTACAACTTTTTTTAATGGATTTTTGGATAAAATAGCATAAATTAAAATTAAAAAGTTGCTTATGATAAAATATTTACTTACTTTATGTTTCCCGTTATTGCTCGTGGCAAATTTGACCTACGAGTCAAATTATAATAAAGAGTTGGCACTATTAGATTCGTTTAATATAGAACCGTCATTTTTGTATGACCCTATAATGAACAAGATGAAAAGAAAAACATTGGCAAAAGACAAGCACTTCTTTCGGGCGATGGAAGAAGCGTACCTGTTTATTCCTGCCATTAAGAGTACACTTTCAAAGTACAATGTTCCACAGGAATTTTTATATCTTGCTATGGCAGAATCCAACTTTCGTACAAAAGCCTACTCACGCAAAAGAGCAGCAGGATTATGGCAGTTTATGCCGGCAACAGGGAAGCTTTTTCATTTAAAAATAGACGAATACGTAGATGAAAGACGTGATTTGATCAAATCTACAGAAGCCGCTGCAAAGTATCTTTCAGCGCTTCATAAAAGATTTGGTAAGTGGTACCTGGCGGCCATAGCCTATAACTGTGGTGGGGGTGCACTAAACAAAGCCATTCGTAAAGCTAAAAGCGATGAACTGTCTGTTTTATTGAGTGAAAAAAAGCGTTACATTCCAAAAGAAAGCCGTTATTACATACGTAAAATAGTCGCATTGGCATTAATAGGCAGTGATGAACAATACATGCTTCACAGTGAGTATGAGTATCTTTTAAATCGCGCAAATGCCTACTCTATAGCAACAGTTAGGCTTCCGAGGGGCGAGTCACTGACAAGACTTTCAAAACTTATCCATATTCCACTGCAAGATCTGAAAAAACTTAACAGACATTTGAAATATGATTTTGTTCCTCCTTATGCTAAGGGCTATGATGTATATATTCCATACATTAAGCTTGCTGAGTTCAAACAAAAGTATTACAAAGAATCTATGCAGAATTTTTATAAGATACATGTAGTAAGAAGCGGTGACAATCTTTCTAAAATCGGTAAAAAATATGGTGTTTCGTATAGAGTCATTAAAGATTTTAATAAATTACGAACGAATCGTTTGAAGATCAGACAAAAACTAATCATTCCTATAGCAAAAAACAGCAAGCGGCAAAAGTTTAAAAGCAGACATTACTATATGGTTAAAAAGGGCGATTCTTTAGAATCCATAGCGAAATCACATAAAATCAGTGTCAAAAACCTACGTGCACAAAATAACATCAAAGGCTCTTTAATCAGAGTCGGCGAGAGGCTAAAACTGTATGAATAGAATATTTCTGCTGATAGGTATAATAGTTTTTATAAGCGGATGTAGTTCAAGAGGTCCTAGCAGTTACAGACATTACAAGTACTCTGAACCAACCTATTACAGTGACGATAAAGACGCTTACAGTTCTACACTAAATAAGAAAAAATATTCTCATCCGACAATGCGTCCTTATGTCGTTCACGGAAAAAGATATTACCCGACTATAGTAAGCGTTGGAGACAGATTTAGAGGCAATGCAAGCTGGTATGGTCCTGATTTTCACGGAAAATTGACATCCAACGGTGAAAGATACAATATGTGGGACATGACAGCGGCGCACAAAACGCTGCCGATGAATACCATAGTAAAAGTGACAAACAGAAGAAATGGAAAGAGTACAGTGGTACGCATTAATGACAGAGGGCCATTCGTTTCTACAAGAATCATAGACCTCTCAAAGGCTGCCGCATCAAAAATAAATATGATAGGTACGGGAACTGCTCCTGTAACACTTGAAGTACTTGGATTTGCTGGAAAAGGTAAGCATAAAATACCGAGCAAAAAACAATTGAAAAGATCGCCTAAGAGTATTGAAATAAGTGATTTTG
>JANTGW010000074.1 GCA_024762705.1 Sulfurimonas sp. | reverse complement strand
ATATATGCATCGGTAGTAGGTAAAGTAGATAAGTAATGTATAAAAACGAATTTGACAAACATATTCAGAACAAAAGCATTTCAAACTCTTTTGTTTTCTTCGGTGAAAGCAGTTTTTTAATAGACATGTACACCAAAATGCTTACAAACATCGAAGAAGCGAACATACTTAACTATTATTATGACGAGTATGACTTTGCATCCGCAAAAGCTCATCTTTCACAAGGTTCTCTGTTTGGGGACAGAAATATTCTCATTGTTAAAAGCGAAAAGAAAGTCCCAAAAAAAGAATTGGATACCCTGTTTGAGCTTTGCGATAAAAACCCGGATAACATTTTCATTTATGCATATTATGGCTCAGACCACAAAACCTATAATAATAAAAAAGCTTTTGCCAAAACGAACACTATGAGTGTAAGGTTTTTTCATCCAAAAGAGTATGAAGCACAAAACATTGTTTATCAGCTGGCACAGGAAAAGAATGTCAACATAGACAAGTTCACAATCTCTCACCTGCTTAAAATACATAACGGAGATGTTGCCCTTGCTTCAAATGAGATAGAAAAATTTCGTGTATATGACAGAGCCATTACGACAAAAGATGTTGACAATTTGGTCTATGGACTTGCAAGTATCAATCTTGATGATTTTGTAAAAAAACTGCTTGACAAAAAAGACTTTAGAGATGACTTACTAAATATACTAGAACACGGCGAAGATGAGATAAGAATCATCAGTGCGATAACTGCTTATCTGACGCAGCTTTATATGTTCAATATTTACATTCGCATAAACGGAGCACCCAATGCTTTAGAGATTTTAGGCTATCCTGCTCCCTCTTTTGTTGTTGAACAAAAAGCATCTGCTGCAATTAAAATCAAACCGCATACCTTTTTAAAACTTCATGAGCTTCTTTTAAGTAGTGAACTGCAAATGAAAAGTTCACATGTAGATAAAAGTGCAATTCTCCTCTCAAGCTTAATCAAATTACAAAAATTGCTATAGAAAACTACTTTTAAATATTTGCAATGTATAATTGCATTATGAAAAATTATACAAATATGTTAAGAGCACATCATTTAAAAGCAACGCCTCAAAGACTCGAAATTGCAAAAACACTTGGCTGCAATGGTCATATGACAGTTGAAAAACTGTATGAGGCTATGCTGCAAAAGTTCAATTCAATTTCTCTTGCCACTATATACAAGAACATTAACCTTATGATTGAAAATGCTTTTATACAAGAAGTAAAAATACCAAATGAAAAATCTGTATATGAACTTTCAAAAGAGACACATTCACATATTGTATGTACAAAATGTAATGACATACATGACATTATCTTAGACCTTTCACAAACTACACAGATTGCTTCACAAACTTCTGATTTCAAAATTGACAAAGCAGATTTGGTATTGTCCGGACTTTGTCAAAAGTGTCAAGAGCTTTAACATACACTCAGAACAATTTTAGTATAATACGACATTAATTTTTCCAAGAAGGAATACCAATGCGTGGTTATAAGATTTTTGCCGGTTCTGCTAGTGTTGATTTTGCAAAAGAAGTTTGTAGTATTTTAGATGTTCCATTAGCAAAAGCTGATGTTAAAAAGTTTAGTGACGGTGAAATTTCTGTCCAAATTGCCGAATCAGTTCGTGGTCGTGATGTATTTATTATTCAGTCTACAGGTGTACCATCAAATGACAACTTAATGGAACTGCTCATTATGACAGATGCTCTAAAACGTTCATCTGCATCAAGTATTACGGCTGTTGTACCATATTATGGTTATGCCAGACAAGACAGAAAAGCTGCTCCACGTGTACCAATTACTGCAAAATTGGTGGCAAACTTGTACGAAACTGCAGGAATTGACAGAGTTGTGACTATCGACTTGCATGCCGGACAGATTCAAGGTTTCTTTGATATTCCCGTTGACAATCTCTATGGCTCAATCACATTTGAGCAGTATATAAAAAGTAAAAATTTAAAAAATCCTGTTATTGCTTCTCCTGACATTGGCGGAGTTGCCCGTGCCCGATACTTTGCGTCACGAATGGGTCTAGAAATGGTTATAGTCGATAAGCGTCGTGAAAAAGCCAATGAAAGTGAAGTCATGAACATCATAGGTTCTGTTGAAGGCAAAGATGTTATTATGATAGATGATATGGTCGATACGGCAGGAACAATGGTCAAAGCCGCAACTGCACTCAAAAACAAAGGTGCAATTTCAGTTATGGCATGTGCAACACACGGTGTACTAAGTGGAAATGCCTACCAGAATATTGACAAAGGAGAGCTTGATGAGCTCATCATCACAAATACATTGGAATCAAAACCACACTCTAAAATAAAAGTTTTGACCGTAGCGCCTCTTTTTGCGGAAGTCATTCGCAGGGTGTATCATAACGAGAGTGTTAACAGTCTTTTTACATAGGAATATCATTGAAAAATATTAGAAACTTCTCAATCATTGCGCATATTGACCATGGAAAAAGTACCTTAGCTGACAGAATCATACAAGAGTGTGGTTCTGTAACAGAACGTGAGATGGGTTCTCAGATGATGGACACTATGGACATTGAACAAGAACGTGGTATTACCATCAAAGCGCAGTCCGTACGTCTAGATTATGTTAAAGACGGCGAGCACTACATTCTTAACCTTATAGACACACCGGGTCATGTTGACTTTTCTTATGAAGTTAGCAAGTCACTGGCCTCTTCTGATGGTGCACTACTTATTGTTGATGCTGCTCAAGGTGTTGAAGCACAAACCATAGCAAACGTCTATCTTGCACTTGACAATGATTTGGAGCTTATCCCGGTTATAAACAAGATCGACCTGCCTGCAGCAGACCCTGACAAAGTAGCAGAAGAGATAGAAACCTCAATAGGTATTGATGCAACCGATGCCGTGCTTGTCAGTGCAAAAACAGGCATCGGTATTAGAGAGCTGCTTGATGCGATTGTGGAAAGAGTGCCTGCTCCTGTTGGTGAGCCTGATGCACCGACAAAAGCTATCATTTATGACTCTTGGTTTGACCAGTATCTAGGAGCACTCGCTCTTGTTCGTGTTTTTGATGGAGAGATCAAGAAAAACCAGACCATTAAACTGATGTCAAACAATGAAGAACACCAAGTTCTTGATCTGATGTATCCGCATCCACTTAAAAAGATCAAAACACCTGCCATAAAAAGTGGTGAAATTGGAATTGTTGTTCTTGGTCTTAAAGAGGTCAGTGTCGTCAATGTCGGTGACACCATTACTGATGCCAAAAATCCGACTGCCCAACCGGTAGGAGATTATGAACCGGCAAAACCTTTTGTTTTTGCAGGTCTTTATCCTATTGATACCGATAAATTTGAAGACCTCAGAGATGCTTTGGACAAGCTCAAGCTCAATGATTCTTCATTATCTTATGAACCAGAGACTTCTATAGCTCTCGGTTTTGGTTTTCGTGTAGGTTTTCTCGGAATGTTGCATATGGAAGTTGTCAAAGAGAGACTTGAACGTGAGTTTGGACTTGACCTCATCGCTACTGCACCTTCTGTTGTCTATCATGTATATCTGACAGATGGAAGTATGGTCGAAGTACAAAACCCTAGTGAACTTCCTGAAGTGCAAAAAATTGACAGAATTGAAGAGCCTTATGTAAAAGCAACTGTAATCACACCGAGTGAATATCTTGGAAATATTATGAACTTACTTGTTTCAAAGCGCGGTATTCAAAGTAAAATGACTTATCTTAACGAAGACAGGGTCATGCTAGAGTATGAAATACCAATGAATGAAATCGTTGTTGATTTTTATGATACGCTCAAGTCTATTTCTAAAGGTTATGCTTCTTTTGATTATGAACCGACTGACTTTAAAGAGGGAGACCTTGTCAAACTTGATGTAAAGGTTGCAGGAGAAGTCGTCGATGCACTCAGCGTCATCGTTCCAAGAACTGCTGCTCTTTCACGTGGACGTACATTGGTCAAAAATATGAAAGAGCTCATTCCTCGTCAGTTGTTTGAAGTGGCGGTACAGGCTTCACTGGGTAACCAGGTCATTGCACGTGAGACAGTCAAGTCAATGGGGAAAAATGTTACGGCTAAATGTTACGGTGGTGATATTACCCGTAAGCGTAAGCTATTAGAAAAACAAAAAGCCGGTAAAAAACGTATGAAGTCCATAGGTAAAGTACAGTTACCTCAAGAGGCATTTATGTCTGTTCTAAAAATGGATTAAAGCGAATTTTATGAAATGCATATTATGTGAAAGTTATGCTTTTTCACATATATGCTCTACATGCCAAACAAACTTTCTTACACCAAGTATCTACAAAAGAAAACTTCCAAATGGTATAGACATCATTTCTTTTTATAAATATGAAGAGATAAAAGAGCTACTTTTTACAAAACATACAGATATGGGTTTTTACATCTATAATATCTTGGCAAAGCTCAGTTTTAAAAAATTTGCAGAGGAATTTCATACAAAAGAGCAGTACGTCTCTGTTGCAATAGATGATGTTGTAAAAAATGGCTATTCTCACACTGCTATATTAAATAAACAGCTACAAAGTTACAACATCACTCCAAACTATAATATTTTGCGTGCACAAAACAGTGTAAGCTATTCTGGACAATCTCGAAAATTTCGAGAAAACAATAAACGAAATTTTAAAGTAAGTAATTTTAAAGGTGATAATGTTATTCTCATTGATGATATAGTCACAACCGGCCTCACCATGCAAGAGGCAATAACGGCACTCAATAAAAAAAATGTCGCTTTATGCTTAAGTCTTGTTGATCTTGGAATGATGAAAGAATAGGCAGTTTTGTAATCAGCTCGTAATACAAAATAGATATAATTTTATTATGTTTAAAATTATTCTAACTCTATGTATATTTACTTCATTATATGCTTCACCAGCACAAACTATGAAACAAAATGTTTCTATCAAAAGTTCTTTGAATCTACTAAAGAACATTCAAGACAAGGGCATAGTGTTAGGTTCCGGAGAACAGATAGTTTATGTATTTATAGATCCAATGTGCAAATATTCTAGAAAATTCATGCATAATGTTACGTCTAATAAAAAAATGCTAAAAAAGTATAAATATATTCTCTATCTCTATAGTATTCCCCGTCTTCACTCAAAAAAAGTTGTCTTAGCTGTGTATAAATCTGCCAAACCTTTGGCAACACTGATGGAAATAATGCTTGATGATAAACATTATAGTAGTTCAGGAAATGAGAAAGGGGAAAAAACCATTGCCATGATTAGCGCAGTTGCAAAAAGAATTCATGTAAATAAACGCCCGTTTATAATCATAGATCAGTCATGAGAGTCTATGTAAATGTATTATAAAACTCCACAAATAAAAAACTACCTTGATATACT
>JANTGW010000073.1 GCA_024762705.1 Sulfurimonas sp. | reverse complement strand
AGTATCCATGCCTTTGAGATGGGAAAACTCACCAACTAAAAAGTCTATATAACGCTCTTTCGCATTGATCTTTACAACTTCTCGCTTCACATTCTTGGGTACTTCCAAAGTTTCACATTCTCTCCCAAGGCTGTAAATATCCTCTCCAAAAAAAGGCGCTTTATTGACTGTGATTTTAAAACCGTTGTACTCGCTTGGGTTGTGTGAGCCTGTTATCATTACCGAAGCAGAAGGCGTGATCATTTCACCATCAACTTCCCATTCCTGGTAATTTGTAAAATAATTCACAGGTGTCGGTACAAGTCCCATATCAAGGACTTTTTTCCCGCCGGAATTGAGTCCCTTTACAAGGTATTCAAAAAGAATAGGTGAATGACTTCTTGCGTCGTAACCCACAGCAACATATTCGCCATCTATTTTGGATGAAAGCGCATAGCCTATTTTTGTCACACTCTCTTCATTCAACTCTTTTTCATATATACCGCGTATGTCATATTCTCTATAAATGCTCAAATTAAAACCTTGTAAAATTGTTGCAAGAATTTTACAAAAACATTAGTTAAGATTTGCTTCTTTGTCGGTTCAGAGATACAAATCATTAATGAATTAGAATAAATTATACAAATTTGTAAATTTGTTTGGTTATTTTTAAAAAACCTGATATACTGTTGTCCAGTGAAAGATGAGGCGTGAATTCATCTTTAGTGTGATTTTTGATCTATGTGTTAAAACCTCCTAAAGACTCTCCCAATTTTTGACAAATTTTATATACAAGGCTATACAATGGCAGAATTACAAGACGGTAAAGTTAAATGGTTTAACGACGAAAAAGGTTATGGTTTCATAGAGCAAGACAACGGTGGAAAAGATGTATTCGTACATTTCCGTCAAGTTAACAATACTGGTGGTGGACGTGTTTCACTTGAAGAAGGTCAAAGAGTAACTTTCGAAATCGGTGAAGGTCAAAAAGGACCACAAGCTGAGAACGTAACTCCTCTTTAGTAGTTAACTTCACACCTTTGTATACAGGCTTTCATGCCTGTATATTTTTTCCTATCTTTTTAAAAATTTCAAACACTCATTTACAATTTGCAACTCTTCATCTGTTTTTATCACTAAAGATTTTATATTTTTGAGTATTTTATTATTCATTACAGCTTCTCGCACATAAGACGAATTTTCACCTATACCGCCGCTAAAGACTATGGCATCCACATCTTCAAGTAAGACCATATACCCACCTATGTATTTTTGAATACGTCGCACCATTATATCTAACGCCAATTTTGCCTTCTCATCATTTCGCTCTTGTATATCTCGTACATCATTTTCACCGCATAGACCGATTAAACCTGACTTTTTGTTTAGTATTTCATCCGCCTCTGCGCTGCTTAAATGTAAAGCATTTTGCATATATAGCACTATCGCCGGGTCAATGTCGCCACACCGCGAGCCCATAACAAGTCCTTCAAGAGGAGTAAAGCCCATAGAAGTATCTATACTTTTTCCGTTTTTAATCGCGCAGGCACTCGCTCCATTTCCTAGATGTAGCGTTATAATGTTTGTATCTTCTTGATTTTTACCCAGTTTATCAGCTGCTTTTTGTAGTAAATAGGCATGAGAGGTCCCGTGAAAGCCATAGCGTCTTATATAATTTTTTTCATACATTTCATACGGCAAAGCATAGATAAAAGCTTTTTTTTGCAGTGTTGCATGAAAAGCCGTATCAAAAACAGCTATTTGAGGTATTTTTGGTGCTTTTTGACGGACTACTTTTATGCCTTCAAGGTTTGCAGGATTATGCAGTGGAGCCAAAGGAATCAAATCATCAATGGCTTGTATAACCGTGTCGTCTATAAGCGTAGAGTTTGCAAACTTCTCACCGCCGTGAACCACCCTGTGCCCTACTGCATCAATCTCTTCAAAGTTTACATGTAAGCTCTGTAATGCTTCAAAATGGTTTTGTATCTCTGAGTTAGCCTCACCTATGTGTTCTACAAGTTCATCGCGAAGAACTTTTGCACCGGGCATCTCAAAAAGTTTAAACTTTAGCGAAGAACTTCCTGAGTTAATCACCGCAATTTTCATTCACTCTCTCCTGCTTGAATAGCCGTAATCGCCACAGTGTTGACTATATCTTCCACCAGACAGCCTCTGCTTAAATCATTGACAGGTTTTTTCAGTCCTTGCAGTATCGGTCCGATGGCAATTGCTCCACTTGAACGTTGCACTGCTTTGTAGGTATTGTTTCCGGTATTTAAATCTGGGAATATAAAAACCGTTGCTTCACCTGCAACCTTTGAATTCGGCAGTTTTATCTTTGCCACCCCTTTGTCTATTGCCGCATCATACTGAATTGGACCTTCCACCAGTAAGTCCGGTCTTTTTTCTTTTACGATTTTTGTCGCTTCTCTGATTTTATCCACATCTGAGCCATGTCCACTCTCTCCAGTTGAATAAGAAAGCATGGCAATTTTTGGCTCTATACCCAACATTTTGGCACTTTGTGCAGAAGCGATGGCAATTTCGGCAAGCGTTTGTGCATCCGGATCTTGATTGAGTGCGCAGTCACCGTACACCAGTACTTTTGTTTTTAAGCACATAAAAAAGACACTTGAAACAACAGAGAAACCGGGTTTTGTCTTTATGATCTGCAGAGCCGGTCTAATAGTCTCCGCCGTTGCATGAACAGCACCACTGACCATACCATCGGCATATCCCATATAAACCATCATCGTCGCAAAATAATTTACATGTAACATAGCATCCTTCGCAACTTCTTGTGTTACACCTTTATGCTTTCTGAGTTCATAAAAAACATTACTAAATTCTTCTATATATTTGGATGTAAGATGATTGACTATTTTTGCTGATGATAAATCTAAACCAAGTCTCATATAACGTGCTTTTAGCTCTTTTTCATCCCCTATTAAAATGATATTGGCAACATTTCTTCTTAAAATTATTTCAGCAGCCCTAAGGATTCTTTCATCTCCTGACTCTGGTAAAACTATTGTTTTTTTATTTTGTGAAGCCATGTAAAAAAGTTTATATTGAAACATCTGTGGTGTCATGATATCAGTGTAAGTACTTGCTATTTTTTCTTCTATGCTTTTTATATCTACGCTGCTGTTAAAAAGTCCCAAAGCTAAAGCAATCTTTCGTTCTGAGTTTACACGTAATCTTGAATGGACATTCATTATATTTTTTGCTGTCTCAAAAGTGTCTGTGTCAACAGAAAGAATAGGTACTTTAAAACTGTTCAGTCCTATTATAAGTTTTTCAATGTTTTTATTAAGTTTCATGCCAAAAGGAAAGATAATTGCACTGATATTTGGATAAAGCGAAGAGTGCAAAGCTCCAAAAAGCCCTAAAATAATGTCTGACCTGTCTGCAGGAACAATGACCAGATCTTCTTCTTCTATGTGCTCCAAAAAATTATCCAGTGTCAGTGCTGCAACTTTGACATTTTTTATGACTCTTGTATGATCATAAGCCTCAAGCATCACCTCTTTTGTCTCAAGACTATCCATCACATCATCAATGGTTGGCATGTTCAATTCTGCTACTTCTTTTAAAAGGTAAACAGTATAAGGTGCAGTTCGAAACATTTTTGCGAGTTGCGTGTATTTTTGTTCATCTACTCTGTTAACAAAGGTAGCAAAATGGGAACACCCTTCAGAAATCAGGTATTCATTTTCAATTAAAACATTTTCATAGATTTCTTTTGCCGTACCTTTGTCCCCTTTTACGATGTTAATAGTCGGTGCTGCAAAGTTTTGGGCAATCTTGACGTTTAAATCATAGCTGATTGTCGAGGTTAAAAAAGAGCGTCTTATACCTTCACAAAGTACAAAATCATACTCACGCTCAAGCTTTTTAAACTTTTCTATCAGCAGAGATATCAAAAGATTGTCCTGCTTTTTAGATATCATCTCTTCAACTTCTTTAATGTCAAAACCAAAGCAGTCTTCATATTGCATATCAAGGTTATAACGTTGAAGTATAAAGTCTATATCGCCGTCTCGTACCTCTTTGTCAAAAATCACAGGACGAAAAAAAGCAACACGGTACAGTTTTCGTTTGAGTATTTCCATCATCCCCATCGAGACAAAAAGTGTTCCGGCATTCTTCTCTTGTGCAGATATATAAAGTGACTTTATCTTCATTGTTGAGCCCTTATTATAAACATAGTATAATTCTACCTAAAAAATGGATGAGTATGTGTATTTGTGGAAATGAATTGGATTTTAATGAGTGCTGCGGGGCTATAATAAAAAAAGAAAGAGCGGCACAAACACCCGAGGAATTAATGCGGAGCCGTTACAGTGCTTATGCAACAGCTAACGGTGAATACCTTGTTTACAGTAGCGCCAAAGAGAACCGTTATGCAGATGATATAGCCCTAATAGAAGAGTTTTCACGCTCTGTTGAGTGGTTGAGTCTTGATGTGTTACATGTAACAGATACTACTGTGGAGTTTAAAGCCTATTATCGTGACAATGAAGGTATAAAAGTATTACATGAGAAAAGCAACTTCATTCAAGAAGATGGGTTATGGAAATATACGGACGGCACACTCTACAATGCCAAAGTAGAAAGAAATGCAGTGTGTCCATGTGGCAGTGGTAAAAAATATAAAAAATGTTGTGCTTAATAAAATGCTTATAAAAAAATATTTTCCTCATATACTTGCATTTATCTTTGTTATTTTATTTATTGCTATGGGAATAGAGCCTGTTGACAGACGGGTATGGTTCCTTGAAGAGACACCGGTTGTCATTGTATTTTTAATACTTCTACTTAGCTACAAAAAATTCAGATTTTCCAATATGTCTTACTTTTTAATGTCTTTTTGGATCTACATGCACACCATTGGCGGGCACTATACTTTTGCCAATGTTCCATTTGACTTTGTGACGAACCTGTTTGATTTTCAAAGAAATAACTTTGACAGATTCGCTCATTTTGTTGTCGGTTTTTACGCATTTCCTATTGCTGAACTGCTGCTGCGTAAAAAATGGGCTACACCCTTTATAGCTGCACTTTTTGGCTTTTCTTTCATTATGAGTATCGCTGCTTGGTATGAAATACTCGAATGGGCATATGCCGCCATTGACGGCGGTGAAGTCGGTTTGGAATTTTTAGGCTCTCAAGGAGATATATGGGATGCACAAAAAGATATGTTCTTAGATGGACTCGGTGCTATTTTTTCTCTTATTATCTTTTGGGTTGTCCGTCCTGATAAGAAAGCTCTTTAACAAACAAGTAGCTTTTTTTCTCAAAACCTTCTTTTTCATAAAAACGATGCGCTTCTTCTCTTTGGACTCCACTTGAGAGCACCAGCCTTTCACAAGCAGCAGTTTTGACATAATCTTTAAGGTACTCAAGCATCAACT
>JANTGW010000072.1 GCA_024762705.1 Sulfurimonas sp. | reverse complement strand
AAAAGAGACCTGTCCGATGTTTCCAAAGGCGGTAAAGACGATACATGTAGGTTTTGAAGACCCAAGCGGAAAAGCAGAAGAAGAGTATGAAAAAACACTTGATCTTATTGAAAAAGAGCTGCTACCAATCATCAAGAAGGAACTTTGTTAAATGCAAAATAAAATAAAGGTACTTTTCATCTGCGTACACAATAGTGCTAGAAGTCAGATATCAGAAGCTTTGCTAAAAAAATATGCCGATGACAGGTTTGATGTTTTAAGCGGTGGTTTTGAGCCAAAAGATATAAACCCTTTGGCTATAGAAGCTTTAAAAGAAGAAGATATTGACATATCCAAAAACACTTCACATTCTTTGTTCGAATATTTAAAAGAAGGGAAGCTTTTTAACTACATTATTACTGTATGTGATGAAGGAAATGCTGAAAAATGTCCGATATTTCCCGGAATGAGCGCTAGAATTCATTGGAGTTTTGAAGATCCGGCATCTTTTGAAGGAGTTCATGAAGAAAAACTTCAAAAGACAATAAACGTCAAGAATGCCATAAAAAAGAATATCTTAGAGTTCATAGAACTTGTCGAGAAAAAAACATCAAAAAAAGATTTTCCATCAGAGTGGAAAGTTCATTAAGGAGACATAATATGAAAATAGAGATACTAGGAACAGGCTGTGCAAAATGTAAAACATTGGAAGCAGTAGTAAAAGAAGCCGTTGCCAAAAGCGGTAAGTTTGTTCAGATTGAAAAAGTGGATGATATTATGAAAATCATGGAGTACAATGTAGTAAGTACTCCTGGGCTTGTAATTGATGGTAAAGTTGTAAGTACCGGCAAAGTCCTTACTCTCGATGAAGTTTTAAAACTCATTAATGGCTAAGATATGTTCAAAGAAACCGTAGACTATTTAACAAATGACATACTGCATTTAGAAGGACATCTCGCAGAAGCTATCAACTTTTTCATTTATGATACCATTAAAATTTGGTTTTTACTTATATCTATCATTTTTATCGTCTCCTACCTTAGAACACACTTCAACACAGAGTATGTGCGTGCTCACCTGCAGGGCAAATCAGAGCTTTACGGGAATGTCCTTGCCGCTCTTTTTGGTATCATCACTCCATTTTGCAGCTGTAGTGCTATTCCACTGTTTTTAGGCTTTATTCAGGCACGAATTCCTATCGGTGTTACTTTTTCTTATCTCATCAGTGCTCCGATGAACAATGAAGTGGCTATTGCCCTGCTCTTTGGTCTTTTTGGCTGGAAAATCACGGTTATATATATAGGTTTTGGACTTTTTGTTGCAATACTCGGCGGTTTTGTCATAGGTAAGCTTGGCATGGAAAGATACATTTTACTTGATGTCAAACCGATGGAAGGTGAACTTGATGAAGTAATAATCACACTGACAGCAAAAGAGAGAGTTAAAGAAGCGTGGGATTACACAGTAGATATTTTCAAACAAATATACCTTTATGTTTTGGTGGGTGTAGGCGTAGGTGCATTTATTCACGGCTATATTCCTGCTGAGTTTATCGCCAAATATGCAGGAGCAGACAATCCTTTTGCTGTTTTAATAGCTGTTGTCATGGGTATTCCGATGTACTCAAACGCAGCAGGTATTATGCCGCTTGTTGAAGTTTTGACAAGCAAGGGCATGCTTTTGGGTACGGCATTAAGCTTTATGATGGCAGTGACTGCGCTGAGTCTTCCTGAGGCATTGATTCTCAAAAAAATCTTGCATGTAAGACTCATCGCAACTTTTTTCGGAATTGTCGGATTGGGCATAATCGCAATCGGTTATTTGTTTAATGCAATTTTGTCTTAAATAATAAAATTTAGTTTAAATCAATACAAGTAATCGATTTTATAGATTTTTATTAGTAATAATTAGATAAAATAGCTTTTATAAAATTAAACACAAGGACATATATATGTTAGTAACAAATCCAGCTCCAGATTTTACAGCTACAGCAGTTTTAGCTGATGGTTCAATCGTAGATGACTTCAAATTAAGCGAAAACGGTGGTTCAAAAGGTACAGTTTTATTCTTTTACCCACTAGACTTCACTTTTGTTTGCCCATCAGAAATCATTGCATTCTCTCACAGATATGATGAGTTTCAAAAACGTGGTGTAAATGTTATCGGTGTTTCTGTTGATTCACAATTTTCTCACTTTGCTTGGAGAGAAACTCCAGTTGAAAAAGGTGGAATCGGCCGTATCAACTTCCCACTAGTAGCAGACTTAACAAAAGATATCTCTCGTGCTTACGATGTTCTTTTAAACAATGCAGTTGCACTACGTGGTTCATTCCTAATCGATGACAAAGGAATCGTACGTCACGCTGTGATCAATGACTTACCTCTTGGACGTAATGTTGATGAAATGTTAAGAATGATCGATGCACAACAGTTTACTGATGAGCATGGTGAAGTTTGTCCTGCCGGTTGGCAAAAAGGTGACGAAGCAATGAAACCTGATGCTGAAGGTGTTGCTGAGTACTTAGCAAAACACGAAAAAGAGTTATAAGAACTCAAAAGACGGAGAGATCACTCTCTGTCTAACTTCTCTAAAGCTTTCTCACTTGCCTTATTTGCTCTCTCATAATAATCATCATCCTGATGTGAAGCACACCCTGTAAAACTACTAGCAGTCACTATTACCAATATTAAACTTCTAAACAACAACATTGGTTTCTCCCATTTTCTTTTGCTTTATATAAAGCTTCATCTGCTTTCTTTAGCAACGTTTCTTTTGACTCACCTTCTTCATATTCGGCAACACCTATACTAATAGTTATATGGTATTTTTCATCTATTAGATATGCTTCGACTAACCTTCTGAGCTTCTGTGCAATAGCAAACGCTTCTTCTTTTTTTGTCTTTTCAAGTATAACTAAGAACTCTTCGCCACCCCATCTTCCGACTATATCTGTAATACGTATGTTACTTGCGACCAGCTGACTTAAACTTTTGAGCACCCTGTCACCGACATCGTGTCCATATTTGTCATTTATATTTTTAAAAAAATCTATATCAAACATCAATATAGAAAATGGTTCTTTGTAGCGTTCATACCTTGCAATATGATGATTGATTTCATCGTCTAACTTATATCTGTTATATATTTCTGTCAGACTGTCCACAGTTGCCAGTTTTTTAAGCTTTTTCTCCATTTGAATGCGATTTGTGATATCTGTACTTGTAGCTACAAAGTTTTTAACTTTGTTATTCTCATCCATTAAAGGTGTTATTTTCAATTCTGCATAATATAATTTATCGTCTTTAGTTTTATCGATAATTACCTTTCGATAATTTTTACCCGCAAGAATTGTTTCCCATAAGTTTTTGTAAAACTCTTCTGTATGCTTGCCAGACTTGAAAATATTTGTTTTATTGCCTATGAGTTCATTTCTCTCATAGCCGGATTTTACAACTGTAGAGTCATTGACATATTCGATCACACCGTTTTGATCTGTAATAATGACCATGTCATCTGTCTGTTCCAGTGCTTTTGCCAAAAGATTCATTTTTTGACAATCGTCAGTTTCGTACTCTTTCATTAAAGATATTCCCTTTTTTTTATTTTAACATAGAAGAATAAAAACAATATAAAGAGAGTTATATTTAACAGGGCTAAGCTTTTTTACTTACCAAAATACCGCCAAATACTATAAAGATTATGCCAAGAAATGTCAAGATATCAGGAAATTTATCTCCGAGTAGGTAGCCAAAGCCTACAGCAAAGGGAATGTTTGTGTAACTCACTACCCCTATAATACTCAAATTTTGTGCGCTGTAAGCTTTTGTTAAAAGCCATTGTGAGAGTGTGGATATGAGTGCCATTAAGAGAATCAACAACCATACATGTAAAGAATCTGGCATGATGAACTTGGGAAACAAAAATGCAAATGACTCTGGTGTATTTACAAATGGTGCCGTAAGAAATAAAAGTGCGGGCAAGAATGTTCCCATACCTACAAATGAAAGTACTATGACACGCGAATCATAAATGTCTTTTATCTTCTTGATGGTAGTATAAGCTGCTGCTGCAAAAAAACCACCTAGTATTCCTAAAAAATGGGCATAAGAAAAGCTCAATCCAAAAGGTTTTGCAATGAGTACTACGCCTAAAAAACCTATAAAAAGTGCAAACAATGTTCGCCTGCTTAAATGTTCATGCAGCAAAAAATAAGCTAATAGTGTCACAAAAAAGGGAGAAGTTTTGTTCAGTGTTATCGCTTCGCCCAAAGGAATGACCGTAATAGTATAAAAAAACAAAATCATCGCCATAAACCCAAAAAGTCCGCGGGTAAAGAGCATATGAATTTTACCGCCTGTCAGTTTGGGCGCTGTGTGTTTTAGCGCATAAAGAATAATTAAAACCCCGATAAGGTTACGAAAAAAGACAATTTCCAAAGCCGAAATATCCTGGGCGAGAATTTTTGTGAGTGCACCGTTTAGTGCTGAGATCAAAGCGCTTCCAAGCATAAAAAGCACGCCGCTGTCTACTTTTTTCAACAACTTCTCTCTCCTTGAACAAAGCGAAAAGCCTTTGGATTGACATAGGCAAGTGCGTACCATTGTTTACTCGGTGCAATAAGCGTCAGTCTTGCAGGATTTGATGCACGCGAGAGTGCTACATAAAACTGTGAAGGCGCAAAAATCTCATTCGTGTCTATAATCAAATCTTCTATGCTCATTCCCTGTGATTTATGTATGGTGATGGCAAAAGCAAGCTTAATGGGAAACTGGTACACGGTAAAAACACTCTCTTCGACCATCTCTTTTTTTCCATCAATACTTTTTTCCTTCCATTGTGCTTTACTTTGGGCAGTCGGTTCGAGCTTGACGACCTTACCGTCACTCTTTTGCACATACACATAATTCGCATCGACATTGACAATAACACCCCGTTCTCCATTGAAATAGTTCCAAGAGTTGCGTGTAAAAAGTACAGGAGCACCCACTTTTATTGCAAGTTCTTTATCTATTCTTGCATCATCCATGAAACGTTCTACTTCTTTGTCCTGAGTGGATTTTAGATGTTTTACGATCTGAGCCTTCTTTACATGTAAAGCCTCATCTATAAAATCGAGCTGGGTTTTGTTATGTTTGGCAGCCGAGATATTTTTGCCGAACAAAAATGTAAACTGACTCAGATCATTTGGCAAAGGCTTTATGAATTCATTAAGGTGATTATGCACGGCTTCATCTATATTGCCAAAACGTACAGCATGCAAAAGCTCTATAAAACGCAAATCATCCGTTCTGTAAATATGTGTCAACTCTATTTTTTCAAAGGCAAACTTTTTCCATGAAGATGATTCAAAAGCAAACTTGACTTCACCGTAACCACGAACGACTGGAGGAAGTTGTAAAAAATCCCCTACGACAAGTAGCGAACCGCCA
>JANTGW010000071.1 GCA_024762705.1 Sulfurimonas sp. | reverse complement strand
TGCCAAAAAATCATCATAAAATTTCATTTTATAGGTAAGGCGTTCATCATCTTTTTGTCCATTTGGAAAATAGACATTAAAGAGAACTACATCTCCATAATGAGTCTCAATGATACGTCCTTCATGTTTTGTATCTATATCGTTACATGTAGAGCTGTAATCACTTGCAAGCATACTGTATGTTGCCGTTCCACTGTAACCTTTTCTCTCACCTGAGTTGATAATTACCTCAGTAAACTCTTTTTCAAAAAGATGTTTAGGAATCTGGTCTTCTTGTGCCTTGATCTCTTGCAGGCATAATATGTCAGTTTCTCGCTCATCTATCCATTTAAGCGCTTCTTTGTTTGCAACAGCACGTATTCCATTTACATTCCATGATATTATTTCTATTGAGTCTGACATTTGTATTCCATTGGATATTTTTTGAGTTATATATTCTACTTCATATATGAAGTAGAATAAAGAGTGTAAAGATATTATTAAACGAAATCTACTTTTGCTAAGTGATGGTTGAGTCCAAGTTCAGCCGGTGTACATCCGAGTGCAAGACCTACCATTTGCTGCATATGAAGCACTGGAAGTTCTACTTCACGACCGATAGCTTCACTTGCATGTGCAGTTTGTGTATCTAGTTTAAGGTGACAAAGAGGACATGGTGTTACCATCCAGTCAGCATTACCATCCATCGCACCGGCAATTGCGTTTCCTGTTAGAACAGCTGCAGTATGCGGAGCTTGAAGCTCAACGTGGAAACCACAACATTTGTTTTTCTCTTCATAGTCAACAGTCTCACCACCACAAGCAATGATAAGATCATCTAAAGATGTAGGATTGTAAGGGTTCTCTGCAGTTTTATGTGTTTCGTTTTGAAGTTCTGAAGGACGGATATTGTGACAACCGTAAAAAGGTGCAACATTAAACTGGCTTAGAGGTGTTACAACCATCTCTTTTAGTTTATCTAGACCAAAATCGTCAATAATCGCATATAAAAAATGAGTGATTTGAGATGTCCCTTTGTACTCAAGACCTACTTCAGCGAGTTTTTCATTGACCTTAGCTTTAAGTTCTTCGTTGTTGTCAAGTCTGTGTTTTGTCATAGCAGTATTTAACTGACATGTATTACAGATAGTAACCATTGTAAGACCATGTTTTTCTGCATAGGCAATATTTCTTGCATTTAGAACCAATGAAAGGAAGTCATCATAATCCTGTAAGTGAGATGCTCCACAACATGAAGCTTCTGTAAGTTCTACAAGTTCGATTCCAAGTTTCTCTGCAACAGCCATAGTTGACATCATTTGCTCAGGAGTACTTTGTTTTGCCGTACATCCTGTAAAAAGTGCATATCTTAATTTTTCCATTTTATAACTCCTAGAACTTTACAGTTGATGAAGATTTGATAAGTTTTTGTATCTCATCAAGGTTTTCTGATTTTGTGATGCCCCATGGTGGAACGATTTTACCTTTTGTAAACATTTTGAATGCAACAGGTAAGTGCTTGACAATCGCAGGACCTTCTGAATACAGAACAAGTCCACCTTCATCCAAGACACCATTTTTCTTGATAGATTTTTCAAAACCGACTGCATGACGAACTGCAACATTGTTCTTAGCGATTCCTTCTTGGAATGCCATTTGGTGTAGTTTTGTAATCTTACCGATAGGATTGATGTCTTTTGGACATGATTCGGCACATTCAAAACATTTTACACAGTCCCAGACACCTTGTTTCTCTTCATTGACATCTGCAAGTCTTGATGTAGAATGGTCACGAACATCAGCACTGAAACGATACGCTGCAGCAAAAGCGGCAGGACCGAAGAACTCATCATTGACTTCAACAGCAGGACATGCATAATGACATGCACCACATTGGATACAAAGGTCTGCTTCATCAAGTTTTTCAGCATCTTCTGGAGAAACAAGGTTCTCACTTGTTGGGTTTTCATCAATATCAGCCACTAAATAAGGCGTAACGGCATCATGCTTTTCCCAAAAGTCTGTTTTGTCAATCACCATATCTTTGACAGCTCTTTTAATGCTGAGCGGTTCAATGACAAGTTCATTTCCAAAAAGATCTACCATGTCGTTCATACTCTCTTTACATGCAAGAGTAGAGCGTCCGTTTACTTTAATGGCACAAGCACCGCAGATACCGTGACGACAACTTCTTCTATAAGAAAAACTTCCATCATGGTCCCATTTGATTCTGTTTAGTATATCTAGTACAACTTCTTCTGAAGTCACTTCCATATCATAGTTTTCATAGTATGGAAGATAGTCTTCATCAGCATTAAAACGAAATACTTTGAAGTTTACTTTTTGTGTAGTAATTTTATGTTCTGTACTCATAAGTTATCCTTAGTAATTTCTTTCTTTAAGTTCATGTTTGCCAAGAACAACATCCATATAATCAAGTGAAATATTTCCATCTTCATCCATGTAAGCCATAGTGTGTTTTAAGAATTTTTCATCATCACGCTTCTCAAAGTCTTCTCTATAGTGCGCACCACGGCTCTCTTCTCTTGCAATAGCACTCTCAACGATAAAGAGAGAATAATCAAGCATATGTCCAAACTCCAAAGCTTCTTGTAGTTCAGTGTTAAATACTTTCGATTTATCTTTTAAACGTACGTTTTTAAATCTTTTACGTAGTTCTTTTACTGTGTCAACAGCTATTTGAAGTGTTTCTTTACTTCTAAATGCCCCTGCATTTGCTGTCATACATTGTTGCAGTTCTTCTCGTAATTCAGGTACTGTTTCATTACCGTTGTTGTTAAGTAGGAAGTCGATCTCTTCTTCTGCTCTTGCAGCATCTTCAGCGCTTGCTTTACGAAGTTCGATGTTATCAACATCTTTAACCATTGTTTTTCCGACAAAACGTCCAAATAGCAATGCTTCAAGAACAGAGTTCGCACCAAGTCGATTCGCTCCATGTACAGAAACGCATGAACATTCACCGGCTGCATAAAAGCCTTCTATAAATTCTTCATTATTTTTACGAGCATGTCCGTCAATATCTACCGGAATACCACCCATAGAGTAGTGTGCAGTAGCAGATATAAGGATAGGTTCTTTGATCATATCAAGCCCTAAGAATGTTATAGCCAGTTCACGAAGTTCTGGAAGCTTGTTCATAATGAGATCTTTGCCTAAGTGTGTAACATCAAGATATACGGCATCTTTTCTCGGTCCAACACCACGTCCTTCTCTGATCTCATTTAAAATTGCACGTGCAACAACATCACGAGATGCTAGTTCAAGAGCGTTTGGAGCATATTTCTCCATAAATCTTTCACCTTTTGAGTTATAGAGTCTTCCACCTTCTCCACGTGCAGCTTCAGAGATTAAAACACCATTGCCGGAGAGTCCTGATGGGTGAAATTGAACAAATTCCATGTCTTCTAGTGGAAGACCATGACGAGCAACTATAGAAAGACCGTCACCTGTATTTGCATGGGCATTTGAGTTGATCTTGTATGCACGAGCATATCCGCCTGTTGCAAACATTACTGTTTTAGCATTAAATATTGCGATTTGCATATCACGTATGTTAAAAGCTACAACACCTGATACCTTGCCGTCTTTATAAATAATATCAGCTGCGTACCATTCATCCCAAAATTTTACACCTACACGGTAAGCTTGTTCATATACAGTTTGTAAAAGTGTCAGACCTGTTCTGTCTTTTGCAAAACATGCACGAGGAGAAGATTGGCCTCCAAATGGACGCTGTGCAATTTTACCATCAGGTTTTCTACTAAATGCAGCACCCATTCTTTCTGCCCATCTGATCGTTTCAGGTGCATTTTTACACATAAACTCTACGGCATCTTGGTCAGCCAGGTAATCAGAACCTTTTACAGTATCAAACTCATGAAGTTCAACGCTATCTTCATCACTAAATGCTGCATTGATTCCACCTTGAGCTGCACCGGAGTGACTTCTTAGGGGATGTAATTTTGTAATTACAGCAACTTTTTTTCCTGCATTTTGCAGTTCTCTTGCTGCCGCACATCCTGCAAGACCTGCACCAACTATAACCGCATCGTAAGTATAAATAGGAATACTCATTAACCCATCCTTCAATAAAGAACTAAAATAATGCTGATTATACCGTGAATAGTCTTAGGGCAGATTAAATATGGGGTTTGAATTTGTGAAGTTTTTGTTTGTTACTATTTGAGACATGTGACCCTAGATATCTTTTTGGGCCAAATCTCTTAATTGAAATATTTTATTTTTTCCTGTTGTTTTTGCATAGGCCAGAATTTCTTTTGCTTGTTTGATTGCTTCTTCTAATGATGTATTGTTCGGTTTTATAACAAAACCGCCAGTCACAGTTATATGTACAGGACCGTTTTCGGGTGCAGTGAACTTCAGTTCTGAAATACTTTCTCGTATGATTTCCATATCTTTAAATAGCTGTTCTTTTGATGAACGTGAAAGAATAATGGTAAATTGATTGTAATCAGTTCTTGCAATAACATCTACAGCTTGTTCATGTAAAGAAATGGCATAAGCAACTTTTTTAAGGATAGCTTGGGTTACTTCTTGCGAAAATGCCCTGTTAGACTTTGAAAAGTTGTCAATCTCGAGTACAGTAACCGAAGTAAAGTTACTGTCTTTGAGCCCTTTTTTTGATCCGTAGGAATTTACAAGACCTTTGTAGTTGTTTATTTCAGTTACAGGATCAAGCATTGTAGGGTTGTCATTTACAACACTCTTTCTGTTCATTCTCAGAGCAATGGCATCGGCTTCCATGGAAAATATATCGTACTCTCCTTTTGTTTTATCGACCTTGAGAAGATATTCGATATCTTTGAGAATCGCTGTAAGCATTCTTCTATACCAAAATGTTGCAAGTGCAATAAGAACAAAAATTATAATGACCACTATTTTTACAATATCGAATTTTTGCTGGTTGTAGTGTATACTTTTTAAAAGCATACTATTTATATGTTGTATTATTTCATTGAGTGATTTGTCTAGTTGTTTTTTTGCTTCTTTTTCAAGTTGTACATTTTTGATATTTCCGGACTCGACATAGTATTCATGTGCGGCATTGTTGAATTTGTCTGTCAACATAGATAGTTTGTTCAAATCATCAAAATATTCTTTTTCATTTCCAAGAATGAATTTATCCGTTATGTTGTACTTGTAAAGTATTTTTAGTTTTTCAATTTCTTGATGAAGTTGTGTACTTTTTCCATTAAACTGGATTAGCGCCAATTCTATGTCACTTTTATCAAGCTTAGTCAGAGTTTTAATAATCTTTTTTTGGTTATTTAAATTATCTATTTTATCAAAAGAAAGTTGGTGTTCAAATGTTAAGAGGGCAGCGAATAAGGCCACGAAAAAAACAAAAAGTAAATAAATTTTTAAGTTTTCAAAAATTCTTTTAATGGAATGTTTCATAGTATGTTTTTCCTATATAATGTTATAATAACTTGTCATTCTATATCGACAGAAATTAATATATGCTTAATATAAAGAAGTCTCATTGAATTTAGAAAATTATTTTATATCACAATTTAACAATAAACACATAGGTGATGACGGTGCCTTAATAGGAAATGTTGTCTATTCAAAAGATGCATTTTTTGAAAATGTACATTTTAAACGTAGTTGGATGAGTTACTTCCAAATCGCACAAAAGGCTATGCTAG
>JANTGW010000070.1 GCA_024762705.1 Sulfurimonas sp. | reverse complement strand
GTTAATGTTAAATTCACTTCCTGCGAGTTCATAGATGCTTTTAGTAAGCGCTTCAAGCATTTTTTTCACCTCAGCCAAAAACTCTTCTAAAAAGTGTGTATCTACTTCTATGCCTTCTTCTTCCATTTTAAGCAGCGTATGAATAAAAGGAATCTCAACCGTTTTTGCTTCTTCTATCAAGTGAATAGCATCCTGCAGTTCAAGTTTTTTCAAAAAGAGTTTATAAAGCTTTCTTGTTATAAATGCATCTTCTGCCGCATATACACAGGCATCATCAAGTTCTACCGTAGAAAAATTCTCGCCTTTTTTAACCGTATCTTTAAAATGAACCATCTCATGACCTAAGAGCTTGTCTGAAAGCTTATCGAGACTTAAAGCCGATTCAGGGTTAATAAGCCATGCCAAGATCATACTGTCACAATGCACAGGCAGATCTTTTTCTTCTAAGAAACGTGTCACAAAATGCAGGTCAAACTTTATATTGTGCCCTACGACCTTCGATTTAAAAATACGACGCATAGCCTCTTTGGCCACATCTTTACTTACCTGGTCAGCAACGCCAAGATAAAAATGTCCAAATGGAACATAATAAGCCTCATCATCATTAAACGAAAAACTGAATCCAACAAGCTTGTGCTTAATATAATCCAGACCTGTTGTCTCTGTATCAAAAGCAACCACAGTCTCTGCATCAAGCTTATCAAGAACAGCATTTAATTCTTTTTCATCTGTTAAGAGTGTAGCTTTAAAATCCAATTTTGAAGCTTTTTCTTCACAGGATTCCTGCAGTTTCTTTGCACTTTCCTGACGCTCAGGACTCACCATATTTTTTGCATGTAGGGATCTTAAAATCGCATTTTGTTCATACTTGACAAGCTCATCATAGATATTTAAAAATGGATTTTCTACATCCATTTTGTATTCTTCAAAATCAAAGTCCTTACAATCAAACACATCAGGATGCAAAGTTACCAGCTCTTTTGACATGTAAGCCTGTTCTTTAGACTCTATGAGTTTCTTTTGTGTTGCCCCTTTTATCTCATCTATATGCGTATATATTTCATCAAGTGAACCATACTCTTTTAAGAGTTTTTCAGCACCGACCTTTCCTATACCTTTTACACCCGGAACATTATCAGCACTGTCACCCAAAATAGACTGGTAGTCTATGAATTGTTTAGGAGTTACGCCGTATTTATCATAACAGGCTTTCTCATTAATATATTTTCGTTTTATAGCATCGACCATCACGACCTTGTCATCATCAATCAGCTGGCATAGATCCTTATCGTGTGATACAACCCTTACTTTGTAGCCTTTCTCTTTTGCACACTTTACAACGGTCGCTATAATATCATCTGCCTCAAACCCGCTTTTTCCAAGTGTTTTATATCCCATCTTGTTTATCCACTCTATAGCTACAGGAAGCTGCTGTGTCAACTCAGGCGGCGGCGCACTACGATTGGCTTTATAATTGACATCTATCTCATTTCTGAACGTTTCTCCTTTAGAGTCTATAGCAAAGATGATGTAGTCGCTGTCATGTTCTTTTTGTAAAGTTGAAATAAAGTTGGTAAATCCGGTCAAAAGTCCGGTAGGAAAGCCGTCTTTTGTACGGAGGTGTTGCGGAAGCGCATAGAAGCTTCTAAAAAAGAAGCCAAAGGTATCTATGACTGTAACGGTTTTGCTCATTAAGATGCCTTGAGCACATCAAGCATATCGTTTATGGCTTCTTGAAGTTGGGTTTCATCATATCCTACATCTTTTGCACGTCTAAGTCCAAAATTAATGGCCTGTTCAGAAAATGGCGCATTCACAGGTAAAACAGTTTTTACAATATTTAAAGCTATTGAGTATTCTTGAACATCATCAGGAGCAGCAGCAGGATTGTCTGCGTATTGGATCATTTCAACAAATTCTTTATCAAATCCCCAATGTTCAAAAACCTTTGCAGTAACTTCTGCACTCGTAACATCTACATAAGATTTTTCTACCTGTGCCAAATTATTTGAATGTTCAGCCTCTGATTTGAAACTGACATCTTCATCTTCTTGAATTACATCACTTGCTATGAGTATTTTTCCCGTTTCTTGTAAAAATGCAGCCAAATAGAGTTTGTCGGCTTTTTGTCTGTCTATCTTAGAGTACCACTTGCGAATAAGTGCAGCCTGCATCGCAGACACTTCTGCAAATTTTTCACTACTAATACCATAAGGCTGCATATCTACATTGAGAAGTTTTCTAACAGCATTACCTAAAGCGATTGAACGTGTCATACTCATTCCAAACAGTGAAACCGCCTGTGCAACATTTCTAATTTCTCTACCAAAACCGTAAAGTGGAGAATTTGCATTTTTGAGTAGATTCGCAACTATCATAGGATCAGTTTCTATTACTTTTGCCAAATCACCCACACCTGCTTCCTCATCTGCATACACTCGATTTATATCAATAATGGTTTTTGAAAGAGGAGGAAGCGATTTTATACTCTCGACAATTGAGCTTTTCATCAAATAAGCCTTTATTTTTTTCTTTTATTATAGCATATTGTGCTAAAATATTTTCAGAGTACACATTAAAAGGTGTTTTATATGACAACATATGATAATAATTTAACCGGTTTAACACAAAAAGAAGTAGCACAACGCCTTAAAAAGTATGGTTACAATGAACTCAATGAAAAGGAAGAGAGTTGGCTGCATCGTCTCTTTAGAAGATTTTGGGGACCGATTCCCTGGATGATAGAGGCCGCAGCAGTACTTTCTGCTCTTGCACACAGATGGGAAGACTTTACTATTATCGTTATTTTACTTTTTGTCAATGCAATAGTGGACTTTTATCAGGAGTCAAAAGCTCTGAGTGCCATTGCCGTACTTAAGAAAAAACTTGCACGCAAGGCCGTCGTTTTACGCGAGGGGAAGTGGCAGGAGATAGATGCCAAAGAGATCGTTCCCGATGATATCATCAAAATAAAAATCGGCGACATTGTACCGGCTGATGTCAAACTACTCAGCGGAGGCGATTTCCTGCTCGTAGATCAATCCGCACTTACGGGAGAATCATTGCCCGTTCACAAAAAACCGGGTGATGATCTCTATGCCAATGCCATTATAAAACAAGGTGAAATGATTGCTCAAGTCAGTGCAACCGCCAAAAATACCTACTTTGGAAAAACAGTCGGACTTGTCGCCAAAGCACAAAGCGAAGAGGTCAGCCACTTTCAAAAGATGGTCATTAAAGTAGGTAATTTTTTAATTCTTCTGACAATTGCTATGATCGCAATTATTATCTATCACGGCATTAAAACGAACCAGCCGACTATCGAACTCTTAGTTTTTGCTCTTGTATTAACCATCTCTGCAATTCCTGTTGCAATGCCTGCGGTTCTTACCGTAACCATGGCCATAGGGGCACAGGCACTGGCAGCAAAACAGGCGATTGTCAGCCGCTTGGCTGCCATTGAAGAAGTTGCAGGCATGGATGTGTTGTGTTCTGATAAAACGGGCACACTTACACAAAACCGTATGAGTCTGGCAGAACCTTTTATTGTGGACGACCATACCGTAGAAGAATTAATGATCTTTGCAGCCCTAGCCAGTAAAGAGGAAAACCACGACCCTATTGAAAAACCGATATTTGAGTATATTCATAAAAATAATTTAGAGAACAAACTTCCTCTACAGAAATTGAAAAAATTCCTTCCTTTTGACCCTGTGCATAAAAGGACAGAAGGTATTTATGAGGGAGAAGATTGTGAATTGATTTATACCAAAGGGGCACCTCAGGTCATTATAGAACAAAGTGATGATAAAGAGTTTGACAAAGAGCAGGCATACAAGCAGGTAGAAGAGTTTGCCTCCAAAGGCTTTAGAACGCTTGGTGTTGCGTTTCGCAAATGTGAAGAAGACCTTTATCACTTTGTCGGTCTTATACCTCTGTTTGATCCGCCCCGCGAAGACTCCGTAGAAGCAATTGCTGAAGCAAAAAACAAAGGTGTCAGTGTTAAAATGGTAACCGGTGATAATATTGCCGTTGCAAAATACATCGCTTCCCTGCTTGATATCGGTGAAAAGATACAAGATATTCATACCCTCAAAGGGGAATCAATTGAAGAGTATATATATCTCTCAAAAGTGCTTTCTAAAGCTATTACCGAGTCAATGCACCCAGATGCCTCCAAAGATGAAATTGAAACAATCGTAAAGAAAATAGTACAAAAAGTGCAAAAAGAACTTTATAATATGCCGCTGCCAAAAGGGAGCGTCAAAAAACATGAGTCTGAAATTATTGCGTTGATTGAAGATGCCGACGGTTTTGCACAGGTTTTTCCTGAAGATAAATATTTTATAGTCGATGAACTCCAAAAAGCCGACCATATCGTTGGTATGACCGGTGACGGGGTCAATGATGCACCCGCACTCAAAAAAGCAGACTGCGGAATTGCCGTTAGTGGTGCGACCGATGCAGCGCGCGCCGCAGCAGATATCGTACTGATGGCACCGGGACTGACCGTCATTGTCGATGCCATCAAACAGGCACGTCAGATATTTGAACGAATGAAAAGTTATACGATCTTTCGTATTGCCGAGACCATCCGTGTTATTATATTTATGACGCTGGCTATTGTCATATATGATTTTTACCCTATTACGGCGTTAATGATTATCATTTTGGCACTTCTTAATGACATCCCGATTATGACAATCGCCTATGACAACACAAAACTGCGTGAAACACCTGTACGATGGGATATGAAAGAGGTTTTTGTATTGGCATCCTGGCTTGGAATTGCTGGAGTTTTATCTTCTTTTACACTCTTTTGGATTTTAATTTCACTAATGCATCTCCCGCTTGATTTTGTGCAGAGTGTCTTTTTTGCAAAACTCGTCATTGCCGGGCATGGAACTATTTACAACACCCGTATAGATGATTGGTTTTGGAAGCGTCCTTGGCCGTCATGGACACTTTTTAATGCAACATTTTTCAGCCGTGTTGCCGGAACTATCATCGCCGTTTATGGTTTTGGACTTATGGAGCCTATAGGCTGGGAATGGGGTCTTTGGATGTGGGCATATGCTTTGACATGGTTTGTATTTAATGACGCTGTAAAAATGGGCGTTTTAAGATACTACAGAAAAAAATACAATGAAGACATTATCTAAGGAGTCGGCAATGTACATACATAATAAACTCTCTCGAAGAGATGCATTAAAAGCCATGGGTACACTAAGCGCTTCTCTTTTGCTTGCACCTTCGGCACAGGCAACAACAAAGCTCTCTCAACCGGCAAGTCATAAAAAAGTAAAGATCGTCATTGCAGGCGGCGGAACAGGAGGAATGATAGCCGCAGCACGTCTGAGAAGGTCTGCACCTAATGCAAACATTACACTCATTGCTCCAAATAAAACACATCTGTATCAACCAGGGCAAACCTTTGTAGCTGCCGGTTTGTACCTGCAAGAAGATAATGAACGCCGGACTGCTGACATTTTAGAAGATAGGATTCAATGGCTGCAAGAGAGTATCATTGCATTTGACCCGAAAAACAATTCTTTAAAAACAGACAAGAGCGGTATGATCTTTTATGACTATCTTGTTGTTGCTCTTGGTGTTGAATATGATTATGAGGGAGTTAAAGGGTTAAACAAAGATATGATAGGAAAGGACGGTATTGCCAGTGTTTATATGAATGACACTCTCTAT
>JANTGW010000069.1 GCA_024762705.1 Sulfurimonas sp. | reverse complement strand
TGTTCTTGTATTTCTGTTTGGTTGAGTGTTTTACGTATTTGCGCTACATGTAATGCCAGCATCCAAAAGACAGCAACCTGCGTTGCAAATGCTTTTGTTGAAGCCACTCCTTTTTCAATGCCTGCACGTGTGAGTATAGCAGTGTCTGCGATACGAACCATAGACGAATTGTCAACATTACATATTACAAGTGTTTTAAGACCTGCCTCTTTTGCCATTTTGAGTGTTTCAAGCGTATCTGCTGTCTCACCACTTTGCGAGATGACGACAAAAAGTGTATCTTTTGTCATAATAGGTGCGCGGTAACGAAATTCTGATGCAACTTCAACAGAGGTTTTTATCTTTGAGTAGCGTTCAAACATATACGAAGCCGTGAGAGCAGAGTGATAAGAAGTCCCGCAGGCACAAAGTTTTATCTCATTGATACCGTCGAAAAAGTTTTCTTCGAGTTCATCAAAAATGACCTCTTTATCACTTAAACGGCCAAGAAGTGTATCGGCTATAACAGTACTTTGCTCATATATCTCTTTTTCCATAAAAAACCTGTAGCCGTCTTTTTGTGCTGAGAGTTTGTTAGTAGAGAGTTTTGTAAAGTGAGGTACTTTTTTATTGCCGTTTTTATCAAATATGGCAATTTCATCTATACTCGCATAACCATAGTCACCGTCTTCAAAGTAGTTGACCTCACTGCATTGTCCAATGAGTGGTGTATCTGATGAAGCAAAATACTTTTCATTGTCTTCATTGATGCCTACAAGTAAAGGAGAGCCATTTTTGGCAAAAAATATTTTTCCCTCTTCTTCTTTTGTGACTAAAAGTATGGCATAGGCGCCTTTTAGCTGTGAAATTGTCTTTTTAAATGCTTCAAATGCATTTTCACATAACTGCAGGTTTTTCTCAAACTGATGCACTATGACCTCTGTGTCTGTCTGGCTTAAAAATACAACACCGTCATTTATCAAGGCTTTTTTCAACTCAGCATAGTTCTCTATAATTCCGTTGTGTACTACATAGGAGTTTTGACCTATATGCGGATGTGCATTAAGCTCAGTAGGCTTGCCGTGTGTAGCCCAGCGTGTATGGCCTATACCCACGGCAAATTTATCCGTAACAAAATCTTTTGTTTTTTCTTCAAGGTTTACAAGTTTTCCGACAGCTTTAAAGCTCGAAAACTCACCATCGCTCAGTACAGCTATCCCTGCAGAATCATAGCCTCTATATTCGAGTTCTTTGAGACCGTTTAATAAAATTTCTTTTGTATTCTTTTTTCCTATGTATCCTACAATTCCACACATACAGCGCCTTTATTTTGTATTATCTGATAATAATTCATAAATTTGTTCAACATTATTGCATATATCATTTTGTTTTTCCATTAAAAAGCTGTCTCTTACTTTATGTTTGCTTGAGTGGATTTTCGCTGTGACAATGTTGATGCCAAGTTTTTCAAACTTATCCATTATATATGCAAGCAGACCGGTCTGGTTTGCTGTATGAATGGTCAGTTCTGCATGGGTGAGTGAATGTTCACAGTCCATGGATATCTCTTCTTTTTTAATTGTAACGTTTTTTAGTTGCACTTTTCTGTTCATATCAAAAGCATTTTCGATGATATCTTCAATTTCAATCAGTATGTTCTCATCAATATTTTTTATAAATTCTATTTTAAAGTACTTTATACCGTCAAATAAAGTAATGATTTCCATTGATGCTACATTGAGATGTGCCAATGTTCCCAGTAAATAACCTATATTTAGCGGAATTCTACGGTAGATTTCTATACTGAGAGAATTCATGTTTTTTACTCTGAAGCTGTACTCTTTTGTCTCCTTTGCAATTTTGGCAATGTTGATAATATCTTGAGGCGTATGTTTGAAGAAAAAGAGATTGGACTCAATACTGAGCACTTTTTTTCGCAATATTACCGGCAGCTCTTTAAATTCATCAAGGTTTTTGACTTTGGCTTCAATGAGAAGCCTTTTTTTGGCATCGGTAATTCTTCCTGTATTCTGGGCAATTTCAAGTGCACTGAGGTATAAATCATTTAATAATTTAGAGTTAAAGGAATTGTAAACATCACCGCCAACGCCGCTGATGTCTGCATAAGTAAGAATATAAAGCAGTTTGAGATTTTTTTCATCACCGATTTTTGACATGAATTTATAGAGGGACTTTTCGTTATGTATATTTTCTTTAAATGCAACATTACTCATTAATATATGATGTTTAACAAGTACAACTGCTCTTTTTGTTAAATCATCACTCAGATTTATCTTTTTCGCAAACTGCACCACGAGTTTTGCACCTACTTCACTATGGTCCTGTTTACGTCCTTTTCCACTGTCATGGAAGAAAACAACAATTTTTAGGAGCAGTTTTTCATCTTCGTTTAATTCATCATACAGACTTTGTAAAAAAGGCTCTTGGATGCTTTCTAGTGCCTGGACACATTTAATGGAATGAACATCCACAGGGTAGTGATGGTAGCCGTCAAACTGAGGTAGGTGCATTACTTTTTTAAAGTTTGGGAAAAGGTGCTGAAGTATTCCCGCATCGTAAAAGAGCTTTAAGAATGTGTATATGTGCTTTTTTTGCAACAGTTTTTTAAGCAAGTCGTAAGTGTTTGCGCGAAGAGGATGCGAAATTTCTGCAATTGTAAACTGATTTAAAAAACCTGCATCAAATTTATAGTCCTTGTCTTCCAGATTTATAAGGAGCTCAAGCAATGTTGATATTTTTTGCGGTTTTAACTTAAAAGAAGCATATAACCTGTCGTTGCATTCATAAAACCCTTTTTTGAGTCTGTTCATTTTAAAAGAAGCTATATATGCAGGGTCATATATAAAAGGGCGGACCATTTTTTTGACAAAGATCTGTGTAAAGTTGTTGATGCGCCATTGCGCTTCCAAAACTCTGCTTGCAAGCTTTTTTTGGTCTTTTATGCCAAGCATTCTGCTGACTTGCGGAATGTACTCAAGCAGCAGTCTGTCATCTTGCTTGCCTGCTATAAGATGTAAGGCACTGCGAACGCGGTAAAGCAGTTCGAGTGCTATACGGAACTCTTTATATTCTTCATCCGTAAAAACGGTGCCACTGAGCTCTTTAATGCTGTTTATACCGTAAATCGTCTTTGCTATCCAGTATATAAGCTGGGCATCACGAAGCCCACCGACGCTCTCTTTTATGTTTGGCTGCATAGATGCAGGATATTTTTTTCTGCGCTCTTTTGCTTCTTCTAATTTCGCCATGATAAATGTTTTTTGTTCATGTAAACGAATTCTATTAAGTTCTCTTTGTGTTGCATGCCATGTAAAAGAGGAACCCGTAATGAATCTTGCTTCCATTAAAGAGGTTTTAATAGTTATGTCTTCCGTACTTGCTTGAAAAAGGTCGTTTATTTCATGGACTCTGTGACCGAGCTTCATGCCTGCGTCTAGAGCGAGATAGAACAACTTTTCTATTATGAGCTCACAATTATATCCCTCGACATCTTTGTAAACGATGAGCAGGTCAATATCACTGTGCACACAAAGCTGTTCGCGCCCGTAGCTTCCAAGCGCAACAATGGCTATAGGGATGGAACTGCGCATAGGCAGATAGTTTCCAAAAGCACGACGCAAAACGGTTTTATACATCAGTTCTATGATGGAGTCGAGTTGTTTGGTATGACGGACAAGAAAGTCCTTTCCCTGATTTTTCGTGAAAAGTTCCGGCAAGGACTCTTTATATTCCTTGATGTATTTTTTAAAAAGCTTTGAAAGTTCAAAGTCTGAACCGTTTTTTTCTATAATATTTTCAATCTCTAAAGGTAAGTTCATCTTAATAATCTCATATATTTTTTCTAATTATAGTCTAGTAATATTAATTTGCTATAATCTCTTGAAAATAAATAATAAAATGGATATGAAATGACGATTACAAAAAGCGTGACTTTTATAGCAAAAGAGGGTTCTGAAGAGAGGATGAAAGAATTGTTATCTGCGATGGTAGTACCGAGTAAAGCAGAAAAAGGGTGTCTGTTTTATGAGATATTTCAGTATAAAAACGACAGAAGAAGGTTTATGGCAGTGGAGACTTGGGAAAATGAAGCAGCATTGGACGGGCATAAAGCATCTGCTCACTATAAAGTATATAAATCTTCCTATGAGCCATACTGTGAAGACAAATATACAGACGAATTAGAAGTTTTAGGTTAGCGTATGGAAAGTTTATGGAATGATAAAAAAGCACAAGAGTGTAAGAATGATTTGGATTTACGGGTTTATACCTCAAATCTTTTAGGACAGAATGATGAGCTTGTTTTACATGGAGGCGGGAACACTTCACTCAAAAGTAAAGTAAACGGCGAAGATATATTACATGTAAAGGGAAGCGGATGGGATCTCTCGAATATAAAAGCCGAAGGTTTTGCTCCTGTAAAGCTTGATGCGCTTTTGGAAATGGCTAAACTGCCTAGTCTTAGTGACACTGAGATGGTAAAACAGCAACGAGAGGCGATGATAGACAAGTCAGCACCGAACCCTTCTGTTGAAGCGATACTGCACGCACTTATACCTTACAAGTTCGTCGATCATACACATGCAGATGCAATAGTTACTATTTCGAACTCTGTAAACGGGGATGAGCATATAGTCAAACTGTTTCCAAACTTTTTGATCGTTGATTACATAATGCCCGGTTTCGATCTGGCGCATAAAATATATGAAATGACCAAAGACTTGGACTGGAAGAGCATTGATGGGATCATTTTACACCATCATGGTATTTTCACCTTTGCTGATGATGCGAAGACTTCTTATGAGAAGATGATAGCCGCTGTCACAAAAGCAGAAGAGTTTTTGGATGAGAATGCTGTTGTCAAGATCGAGCACAAGTATGTTCACAGTGACTGTGACATCGGCAAAATTACAAAAGTATTGTCTGAGATGAAGGGGTATGATGTTTCTTTAAATATTAACCAGTCTCCTCTGGCAGCTTTTTATGCTTCACAGGAAAATCTCAAAGAGTTCGCTTCACGTGGAGTTTTAACACCTGAACATATCATAAGAACAAAAAGAGTTCCTTTGGTCATGGAAGATACTGATCTTGAAGGCGGCATACAAAGATACATAAAAGAGTATAAAGAGTATTTTGAAAAATATGCAACGGATGAGGTGATGTTGAATCCGGCACCGAATTATATGATCATAAAAAATCTTGCGGTCATCTCTTTTGGAAAAGATAAAAAAGAGGCAGCGATCATCAATGACATAGTCAACCATACGATGCTTGCAGTTTTACGTGCAGATAAACTCGGTGGCTATCAAAGTATTAGTGAAGAAGAGAGCTTTAAAATGGAATACTGGGAATTAGAGCAGACAAAACTGAAAAAGTAAACCTCCCGCAAAGCTATGTAAATGAAAGAGAAGAGAATATGCAAAAATACCTCATGGCGATAGACGCCGGTACAGGCAGCATCCGTGCCGTCATCTTTGACACGAAAGCCAATCAGATAGCAGTAGCGCAAAGAGAATGGACACATTTAGAAGAAGAAAATGTGCCACACTCCATGAACTTTGATTATGAAAAGAACTGGACTTTAGTGGTTACGTGTATAGAAGAAGCCATTAAAAAAGCGGGCATAAATTCTGAAGACATTTTAGCCTTAAGCGCTACAAGTATGCGTGAGGGTATTGTTTTGTATGACGGGGCAGGTAAAGAGCTATGGGCTGTTGCCAACGTCGATGCAAGAGCTTCAAAAGAGGTCAAGTTCTTAAAAGAAAACTTC
>JANTGW010000068.1 GCA_024762705.1 Sulfurimonas sp. | reverse complement strand
TGTTAAGCATCCATATTCAATGCTTTTTGCATCATTTGGTCTGCTGTTGTGACAGATTTTGAGTTTGCATCATAAGCGCGTTGGAGTATGATGAGTTCAGTAAGCCCAGAACTCATCTGTACGTTAGAAGACTCTAGTGCAAAGTTTCTTACTATTGAACCGATGGTATTTTCTCCACTTTCATCAGTAAAAAAGATTGGTTTTCCGCTATTCACACTCTCTTCAAAACGACTCCCGTTTAAACGTGTCAACCCTTCATCGTTCGCAAAGTGATAAATAGCTATTTTACCGACACTGCTCTGTTTTCCGTTTGTAAATGTGGCTATTACTTCTGCATTTTTATTTATGGCATACCCTTGTAGGTCTCCGCCAATTGTTCCATCGGCTATACTCGATCCTGACACAACAGGAATATCAATCGAGACGATTCCGTCATATCCGCTTCCCAAATCTATTGCTACAGTTGTACCGTTGTTGTTGATGCTTGTCAATGTTGAAGATGTCAAAGCCCCTGTTCCATCAAATTCCACTCTGCCCGTTTGCGTATCATAGATATTCAAACCATCAAGAGAACTTACAGTTGCCGTAACACTATACTGCGCGCCGGGAGGTGTCTGAACTGGGTCTTTAATAAATTCAAGTCGTAGATTGTTTCTATTTCCCTGTGGATCAACTACACTTGCACCAACAGTAATAGGCTCGAAGCCTACACCTAAATTTGCCAAAAATTTTGCCTGTGTTGTCGGTTCCGGAGGATATGTCAATGTTTTTGGAAAACGCAACTCTTCTTGCTTTGCCACATCTCCAAGTTTCACTTCTGCCAACTGTGATGTCAATACATTATCTGCACTGATATTGCCTCCCATAGTACCAAGAACATGAAAACCATCACCATTTACAAGGTCAGCATTGGCATCTATAGAAAAAGTACCGTCACGGGTATATACAGTTTTGTCACCGCCTTTAACACCAAACCAGCCATCACCTTCTATGGCAAGGTCTGTACTTCTGTCAGACAAAGCAAATGAGCCCTGCTTTTGATTCATACCTGAAGCTTGCACCTGAACACCGTTTCCAACAGTCTCATTTCCTGCAAATGATGTAGCAATGCTGCTTTCAAAAAGTGAAGAAAATTCAATGTTGTAACCTCTATATCCGATTGTATCTATATTTGCTAGATTATTACTTACTACATCTATACCTGTAGAATAGTTTTTCAATCCCGATATACCTGTATAAAATGCCTGCGTCATCATCATAAAGTCCTTAATAAACTTCTTTTATGCTGTCTAACGGCACATAGTTTGAACCAACTTTAACCAAAGTGTTCCCTTGATCAAAACGAACTGACTCAATAGGATATGCACCGAGTCTTGTCTGCTGCGTCACACCATTTGCATCACTGTATTGTGCATTTATATGGTAAATTGCACTGTCTGCCTGGTTACCCAAAGCATCGGTACCATCCCATGTAAACTGGTATACGCCTGCAGGATTTGTTCCTACATTTAATGTTTGTACTGTTTTTCCATCTGCATCTGTTATAGAAACCGTACCCTGCTGCACAGCATTTGGAAAATACACTTCAAAAGTCGTGCTTGTTCCCTTATCGTGAGCAACCGCATCACTTCCAAGATCTGCCGTCTTACCGATAGCAGAAATTGTCGAGAACTGCTGTGCATTCCCTAAAGAAGCAGCCAATTGTTCTAAGGCAGTTTTTGTATTGTCTGCTGATTCCAAAGATGCCAACTGTGATGTTTGTGTAAGAATTTTTTCTGTATCCATAGGCTCTGTAGGGTCTTGATATTGAAGCTGCACTAAAAGAAGCTTCATAAAATCATCTTTTCCCAAAATCCCTTTTGGATTTGTATATGCATCATTTGTTACACCGGTTAACGCTGAATTATTTCCTATTGCATCTATTGCCATAATATATCCTTTATGCGTAGTATGGAACTACGATTTCTAAAGAGTTTAAAACTTCTTCACTGTCTTGTGTCGCTTCAAAATAATTGTACTCTTCATCAGCCTTTTTCTGATGTTGTCTATGCTGTTCCTGCTGTCCAGCCTGAGAGTTTTCACTTTGAGCATTGCTGTTAAAGTTTAAGGTAGCATTATTTATTCCATTATTATTTAACTGAACCTTCAAATCATTGGCATTCATTGCCAAAGTATTAATAGCCGTATTGTTTGAGCTGAGGTTAATATGCAGATTTTTTCCGCGCTGTACGATGGTTAAATCCACTTCACCCAGTTTTTGCGGATTAAGCTGTACTTTTACTCTAGTAAATGGTGATTTATACTCTTCAATTGCTGATTTAACATCCTGAGACAAATACTTCACCATCTGCTTTGCTTCATTGAGTTTTACTTCAAAACTGTCTGCTTTAGAAACATTCAAACCGTCTGTTTTAGACTGCACATCCACATCATCGCCCATATCATTTTTTAAAAGGCTTGCCAATGACTTATCGGCTTCTCTTGTCGCCTGTGGGGCTATGACCCTTGCTGTTGCCACTGAAAAGTCAGTAGTAAGTGTGGTGTCATTTTTTGTTACTTTTTCCCCGCGTAAGAGTAACTGCAGTGTCTCTTCCGCTTTTTGTTTCGGGTTTTTTTGTGCTGTAAGATTATTGACCTTTGTGTCGACGATCTGCTGTGTCGTAATTTCAACCGCACTGCTTTGTGCTTTGAACAAAGGAGTTTGTTTGAGTTCCTGTTTAGCATGTTGTGTATTCTTTAGCGGTTCTTTCTTTAATGTATCCAGATTTTCGTCTGTCTTGTCTATCTCTTGCGGCTTAACAGCGTGAACTTTTTGTTTTTTGTTTTTAGCTTCAACCGGCAGCTCTTCATTTTCAGAAGGCAAATCCTGCTTGACTTCTTTGTTTACATGTAAAGGTTCTTTTGACTCTTTTTCTGTTGAAACAACTTTAGCATCTTTGTTTACATGTAACGACCGAACCTCTTCAAGTGTGATCTTTGCAATGTCAATACCTATTTTTTTGGCAACTTGTACAAGTCCGTTCAATGTTTTAGGCAGAGCATCAATCTCTACTTTTTTAAAGCCTTCGCTTTGTACGATTTTATCTTTTAGGTATTGTTTAGCCTCTTTTATAAGAACTTTTAACTCCTCTGGTGTCATTGCAGCGCTTACTTTAGGGGCTATCTCAAGACTTTCAAGTTCAAGTATATCCTGCATATCTTCCGTAGCTTGAGTAGAGAGTAGATTTATAGGAGCTTTTTCATCTTTAAGAGCAAGAATTACAGAGCCGTTTTGAATGATTTCATCTTTGAGCCCCTTTGTTCCTTTTAACAAAGCCGAAAAAGAAAGCGCTCCTTCCTTTGGCTCTTGCGGCGCTGTATTTAAAGGTGACAATGAAGAGGAAGTCTCTTTTTTTACATCTAATAAAACCATTCTTTGCTCCTATACTTCTAAAAAGAATTTAAAAGAATAGAGCACTTTTTGTTCCATTATAGAAAAAAAGTTATTAAGAATTTTACAGAAGTGTCGATATTGAAGGTATGAAAATTATATTTTTTATGCTCTTTGCATTACTAGCCAATTCAGAAACCATCTATGCCACAAAAGCATCAAAACCAAATATCGAAGCGATGCATAACCCAAAAATTAAATGCAGATGGGTATGCGATAAAAAAGTCTATAAAGAGCAGAAGATATCTGAAGCCATCTCTTTTTACAAAAACTCCAAATACTATAAGTTTGACAAAAAAGAGTTCTAATAATCCCTTGTAAATCTGTCAAGACAATGCAACTCTTTTTTAAAAAATGTGCTGACACTGTCTTGCATATTTTCAAGAATCTCCTTGGAAGTTTCTCCGTCAACCGGATAGCTGAGTAAAAAAGAGTCCAAATGCTTTGCAAAAAAGTCATCAAACATCCTTTTTACGATCTCTGCACCGTACTTGTCAGTATAAGGCAGAACAAAAAAGTAGTCTCCCTCATTATTGGAGATTGAATCTGAAGAACGTAATATCTCCAACAAAGAAGCATCTACCACACTTTGTTCAATGCCGCTAAAATCACAGTACAACAGAGTAAAACTCTCTGCACGGTTTTCATCCAAACGGTCAGATATACCAATGTTAAGATCAATCAGATTCTTAAAATCATCAAATAAAAAATGCACACCTGCCATACTCAGCTCCTGTCACAAATAATTTTCTTTAGTATAACAAAAAACTGACCGAAACAAAAATAATCTATTCTACTCTTTTAGCGTGACAAGCTCACCTTTTTTCAATTGAGCTATCTTACCCCTATACTTTCTGATGTAAAAGGCTTTTTCTTCAAAACTGATATTTGAAGCGATGTTTACTTTTTTTAATTCTCTCTCATAATATTTCGTCAAAAATGTAATCAGTTCAGCATGTAAAGCTTCTTCATCTTTGAGCACAGCGATAGTATTGTCTACCATTATAGCCATAATCTCCGGTGCATCTTTCTTGTTTTGCAAAGCTAACGAGAACTCATATGAGTGAAACTGCAATAAGCCCGGCTCGATAACATCCAAAATCTGTTCAATATATTCCGGCTTTTCCAAGACCGTTTTTATCAATGACAGTTCCCACATATCCCTGTGTGCACTGTTTCTTTGCTCGGGTATGCTTTGTCTGTTAGTGTTTGTTTGAGTATTGAGTTTTAAAAGTGACGGGGATACACCCAAACCGCCCAGACGTGAGGCAAGATATGTTTTGTACTCTTCTTGCAGTATGGGAGAAAGTGTTTTTAAATATGCTATACCCTCTTGCATACAAGTTTCTTTTGCTTTTGGATCCCTGAGGTTATACAAAGAAAGGATTTCATCAAGTACAAACTCTATGAACGGTTTGGCTTCTCGAAACATATTACCTAACTCTTCAACACGTCCCTCTTTGACCATGTCGGCAGGATCAAGCCCTCCGCCAAACACCACAACGCCTCCGTTAAAACCTGCAGCACTTAAGAGTTTTGAAGCTTTAAGCGCTGCAGCACGTCCTGCTTTATCTCCATCATAGGCCATAACAACACGGGGCGAACCTTTTCTAAGCAGCGGTAGATGTTCATGCGTCAAAGCGGTTCCAAGCGTTGCAACGGCATTGTCAAAGCCTGCCTGATGGAGCATAATAACATCAAGGTAACCCTCTGTTATGATTATCTCACTCTTTTTATGCAGACTCTGTTTTGCCAAATGATAGGCATATAAAAGTCTGGATTTGTTAAAAAAAGCGGTTTCAGGAGAGTTTACATATTTTGCCTGATGCCCTGTAATAGTCCTGCCTCCAAAACCGACAATAGAGCCGTTTGCCGAGAATATAGGAAAGGTTATGCGCTCTACAAAACGTGCATAGGTCTGGTTGCGTTCCTTGTTATAGCCCACAACACCCATATCTATCGCTTCTTTTATACTAAACTGCTGTGAGCGTATATAGTTTAACGTTGCGTTTGAATCCGGTGCATACCCTATGCCAAATTTTTCCACACTGCTCTCATAGATGCCGCGTTCTCTGATATAGCTGAGTGCTGTCTGGTTTTTTGTTAAGAGTGTTTGATAATACTCATTGAGTTTATCCATAACCTGTGAGCGTGGTTTGTTATGTTTGTTATCGGTGTAGGTAAGTGTGAAGTTATATGACTCTGCGAGTTTTTCCAAAGCTTCAGGGTAGTTCAGCTTTTCATATTCCATTACAAATTTCACGCTGTCGCCACCGGCACCACAGCCAAAACAATGATATATCTGTTTTTGCGGGCTTACTACAAATGAGGGAGACTTTTCATCATGAAATGGGCATGG
>JANTGW010000067.1 GCA_024762705.1 Sulfurimonas sp. | reverse complement strand
TTATTATTATAAATATTGTTTATAGTTATTTTTTGATAATTCCTAAAATGAGATAACTATCAGACTCTTTGTCAATATAAAATGGAACAATAAAACCTTGATGTTCCAGGTCTTTAATATCTTCATCTTCAAAATAGATAGAAGGTTTATACTTTTGTGCTTTTGTAGGAATATTTATAATGAGTGTCTCTAAATACATTTTAAACTTTTTGGTCTCTTCAAGGTTTTCTTTTGCAAATTCTTGCAAAATTTCCTTAAATTGCTTTTCAAAAAGTTCTGTACATAGTATCTTCATTATTTGTTTTTTTCTTTTAGCCAGGCAGATAGTTCTTGAGCACAAGGATAAAACTCTTTTGCTGAGCTTTTATCCTCTTTGTACTTTTGTAGAGCCTTATGCATTTTCTTTTTTGCATCCTGGTCTATATTTGACATGATTATTCGTCATCCTCATCTTCAGCTGATTCTTGAGGTGTGTTTCCATAAATTTTATCGACTTCTTCAGAAACGGACATGATTTCATCTATAGCATCTTCGTAAACCTCAACCTTAGCATCATCCTCTTCAGCTTCATCTGCTGCTTTTACAGCTTCATGTAAAGAGTCTTGTATAAGGTAGGCTTTAAAAGGCATACCATAATTATACACTAACTCTCCACCATGTTTTCCCTGAAGAAATGTTGTGGCAGTCGCGGCTAAGAGCAGTACTATTGCAAGTGCCTGTAGCACAAAGTTTTTCAGTTTACAGCCTGCCATTTGTATAAGAGCAATGACTCCCATGGCAATTGCAAGATAGAGACCAAGGTTTTTATGTTCAATAAGTTCATGTTTACCTGCCTCACTGAGATAATCATATATTTGAGGCCCCGCTTGATTTCCTGTGTACCAAGCCGCAATCATTGCAAGAGCTGCTACAACTGTTGTTCGAGTAGAGATTTTAGACATTATTTCAGTTTTACTATAAAGGTAAGCAAGTCCGAAAACAGAGGCGACTACTGGTAAAGCCATGGCGAAGTGTGCGCTAGCAGGGTGTAACATCATAGTGGATCCTTTTTTGTATTTGAGCTATAGTATAGTATATAAGCTTAAAATGAAATTTATTTTTCTTTTTTGTCAATAGCGTCTTTTGCAGACTTAATCGCATTTCCTAGAGCAGCTCTAGCAACTTCCCACGCTTGAATTCCCATTTTTTTTGCTTCTTGTGCTTTCGGAGAATGCAGGGCGACATCTGCTTTTTTTACTGCTATTTTTGCAAAATTTGAAAACTTTTCTTTAATGATATCGGCAGTTTCTTTAGATATCAGAACCAGTTCTTCAAGGTCATAACGCATCTCTTTGTTGAGTTCTAGAAGTATTTTCCGTATAAGTTGTGAACTTTGAGAAGCCTGCGTGATAATAATCTGTGAAAAGAGAGTGTCTGTTTGATTTAAATCTTCTATAATCGTATCATAATCCTCTATAAGTATATGTTTTGCTTCAACAGGCATATAAGCAAGTCTTTGTTTGAACCTGTCTATAGATTTGATCAAGCCGCTACGCATCCCCTTAAGTGTTGCTGATAAAATTTCTTCAGCTTTTGTCGGAGTAGCTTCTGCAATTTCTATAGTGGTTGCAAGAATTGTTGAGAGAATTTTTCTCACACGTATTGTGTTGAGAGAACCTTCTTTAATGGATTCGTAAGTAAGATCTTTTATTACCTCTTTGATTGAGTCATTGAGATCTCCGTCAGTATCTTTTTCCAAAGCGGTAATGATTGCTGATTCTACCATTTCGCTGAGCATATCATACAAGTCGATTGACTGCAATTTGATTTGATGAAGCATATGGATGGCTTTGGAATCTTTGAACTGATCTTCTAGAGCATTAAAGACGGTATATTTTGTCAGCTGCAGATCTTCTGATTTTTTATGTAAGGCTCTTTCTATAGCTTCTTTCTGTTCCAGCAGTTTTTCAACATCTTCTTTTAGAACATGTGTTTCTTCTTCGACAAAAGTATCAGCTAAAATTTTCATTTCATTTAATGACAACCCCTCTGGTTTTACTTTAGCATCTTTGAGTGCATGCGCAACTCGTTTTTCTATGCTTTTATATCTACGATTGTATGCCTTTTTTAATTCTGTTGGCAAAGTTTGATTATTATCCATATTGCTCTCCTAGAGTACCATTTTAATATCTTGATGTTTTTTGAGTGCATCATAGATGAATTTTCTGTCGTCTTCATTATGCACCAACATGTCTAAATTCATGCTGATATATTTACCGGTTTTTGAATTGTTCGAATCAGTCAGTTTGTGTGTTCGCTCGTCAATTACATCTTTTACGGCATTTTCTAATGCTTCTCTTTCGCTTCCTATTACCTTGTAGCACCAATTGCAAGGATACTCCAGCTCTAACTTTTTGCCTTCAAGTTTATCGTTTAAAGTCTCCACTTTTGCCTCCTGATTTAGATTCTAGTTGTACATTACGTATAATCATGCCTTTATCTATTGCCTTTACCATGTCATAGATGGTGAGAAGTCCCACACTTGTTCCTGTAAGTGCTTCCATCTCAACTCCTGTTTGTCCTGTAAGCTTTGCAGTTACTGTGAGTTTAAAACCCGGAAGTTCTGGCAGTTCTTCGACATCACAGTTTATACCACTTAAATTAAGCGGATGGCACATTGGAATTAAGTCACTCGTTTTTTTTGTTCCCATAATTGCAGCGATAACTGCAGTCTGCAATACAGGCCCTTTTTTTGTCTTTTCACTCACGATTGCATCGTATGCATCTTGGCTCATCTCTATGATACCGCTTGCAACTGCCACTCTTGTTGTATTGTTCTTATCACTCACATCCACCATTTTAGGTCTTTGGTTTTCATCAAGATGGGTTAAGTTCATTAGCTGATTTCTCTTTTCGTTAAATTGTTTTACACCATTATAGCAAAGTGCTGTTAATAATGAGTTAGAATTTCAAGAGCTTTTTTGTAATCCTGGGGATGGTTCATATTTAAAAAAGGTTTTTTGTCGGGGAAGTAGACATAAGATGTTTTGGAGTTCTTTAAGAGATAGCCGAGTTTGTGGTTATTTTCTTTTAGCATTTGTGAAAATTTTGCTTGTAGAGTTTTATGGTAGATACCGCATAAGGGCTGTATGCCTTCATCTGTTTTGGCAATAGTCACATCAGAAGAAACGCTACTGTCAGCGAGTACTATCTTTTGTATCTCTTTTTGTGTTATAAAAGGAGTGTCTACACTGAATACAAAGATTCTTTGCACATCAAGCGTGTGAAATGCACTGATAAATCCAAATGTGGGAGCAAAAACAGAGGTGTTGTTTTCATCTTCGATAAAGTTTGCATTGAAGGAAAATTTTGATTTGTCTTTACATGTAATGTATACGTTGGAGAAAATTTGAGAGAGCCTTGTGTACTGATACTCTGTTAGTGTACTAAAGCCAGCAAAAGGAAGGAGTGCTTTATCCTCTCCCATTCTGCTGCTTTTTCCACCTGCAAAGATAACACAAGGAATATCTAGCATTTAGTTCAGCGTTAAGTTCGCTTCGATACGTCTGTTTTGTGCACGACCTTCAGCAGTATCATTGCTTGCTACAGGGTTTAGTTCACCCATCCCTACAGCTGTAAGTCTTGAAGCATCTACACCTCTTTGTACAAGAAGTCTTTTTACTTCATCCGCTCTTTTTTGAGAAAGTTTTTTGTTGTATGCTGCACTTCCTCTGCTATCTGTATAACCTACGATTTCAGCAGTATAGTTTTTGTATTTTTTCAAAAAGTCTGCAAACTTGTCAACTTTAGCAAGTGATGCCTCTTTTACCACATAAGAGTTGTTTTCAAAGTTTATACTTAAGTTAATTGTTTCCGGACAACCATTCTGATCTACAGCTGCTCCGAGTGGAGTGTTTGGGCATTTGTCCAAACTGTTTTCAACACCGTCTTTGTCATCATCAAGGAAAAGTTTACATCCTTTTGTATCAACTTTAGCTCCTTCAGGAGTATTTGGACATTTGTCTAAACTGTTTTCAATACCGTCTTTGTCATCATCAAGGAAAAGTTTACATCCTTTTGTATCAACTTTAGTTCCTTTAGGTGTATTAGGACATTTATCAAATTCATCATAGACACCATCACCATCACTGTCAACTTTTGGTTTTTCTACGACTGCTATCTCTTTTTGTGCTGTTGCTCCAAAAGAATAAGTAAGACCTATAAGCCCGACTAAGTTACTGTCAGCATTTGCATTATGCTCGTTGTCAACTTTTGCAAGGTAGATAGCTTCTGCTTTGAATGCCCATGCTTTTGCAAGTGGAACTTTCACGCCGACACCTGCATCGAGAACAAATCCGTCTTCATTGTAATTATTGATCTCATTGCTTACAAATTCATATCCGGCACCGACTTTTGCAAAAGGCGTAACACTCTTCACATTGTCAAATGTGTAAACCGCATTAACAAGAGTACGTGTAATAGAAGTGTCTCCTGCCCCTATACCTTTATAGTCTGCATCCGGAGAGTAAAGTACAGAAAGTTCTGCAGCTATCTTGCTATCTGGGTAGTTGTACTGAAATTCAGCTCCGCCTGTAAAATGACCGTCATCTTCAAGTCCTATGTTGCCTTCTGCAACATTGTAGCCTATCATTGGAGAGATTTCATATTTGTAATCGTTCGCTCCAACAAGTGTGCCTGCTAACAGCAGTGAAAGTAATACTCTTTTTTTCATGGTTTGTCCTTAAGTTGTGATAACGCAAGTATACCAGAATTATCTTGGATCTGTTATATAACCTGTAATTGCTGATGCTGCCGCAACTGCAGAGTTCGCCAAATAGACTTTGGAAGAGCGGCTCCCCATACGACCGACAAAGTTTCTGTTCGTCGTTGAAATGGCTACCTCTTCATCTCCTAAAATTCCCATATAACCGCCAAGACAGGCACCGCAAGTAGGGTTTGAAACAACACCGCCGGCATCTACGATGATGTCAATATAGCCAAGATGACTTGCTTCGCGAAGAATCTTTTGTGTTCCCGGTGTGACAATCAAACGAACATCAGGATGTACTTTTTGATCTTTAAGAATTTCAGCTGCTACTTTCAAATCAGCTAAACGGCCGTTTGTACAGCTTCCGATGAAAGCCTGGTCCACTTTGATGTGCTCTTTTACAGCCTGGTTTACAGAGTGTCCGTTAGACGGCAAGAACGGGTAGGCAATGACAGGATCAAGTTTGGCAACATCTATCTCCAACACTTGCACATACTCAGCGTCGTCATCAGAGTAGTGAATGCGAGGCTCACGTGCAAGGTTTTTATCTGCCAAAAATTCTGCAGTAATGTCGTCATAAGCAACGATACCGTTTTTCGCACCGGCTTCAATCGCCATATTACACATAGAAAATCTGTCATCCATGCTCAAATGCTCAATCGTGCTGCCTGTAAACTCTAAAGTTTTGTAAAGTGCGCCGTCAACTCCGATCAAACGAATGATTTCTAGGATAATATCTTTACCTGTTGTGTATTTTCCCGGTTTTCCGGAAAGTACGACTTTGATAGACTCAGGAACTTTGAACCAGTTTCCTCCGGTTATCATGGCAAATGCAAGGTCAGTAGAACCCATACCTGTTGAGAATGCTCCTAGTGCACCGTGTGTACATGTATGCGAATCTGCTCCGATGATTACGTCTCCTGGAACTATTAGGCCTTTTTCCGGTAAAAGAGCATGTTCGATTCCCATGTCTTTTTCATCAAAATAGTTTTTGAGTTGGTGTTTTTTTGCGAAATCACGAGAAATTTTTGCCTGATTTGCAGAAGCGATGT
>JANTGW010000066.1 GCA_024762705.1 Sulfurimonas sp. | reverse complement strand
GCTATAAAATCGTTAAAAACATCAAATTATAAATCTGCAAGCTTTGCCGTAGAAAAAAACACTATCAAAGCTGTAGTTGAAGGTCTGGTTCTTGGTGGATACGAATTTAATCAATACAAAACTAAAAAAGAAAAATCAAAACTAAAAAATATATATCTTACATGTAAGAATGTAGCAGATTTAAAAGAAGCTTTTGAAGAAGCTGTAATCATAGCTGATGCAACATCTTACACACGTGACATAGTCAATATAGCTCCGGATGATCTCAACCCGCCTTCATTTGCAAAACTTGCTAAAAGACTGGCTCGTGAAAACTCTTTAGAATGTACAGTTTTGGGACATAAAGAGCTTAAAAAAGAAAAATGTGAGGCTATGCTTGCAGTCGGGCGTGCCTCAACTCATGATACTAAACTTATCCATTTGGCATATAAACCGAAAAATCCAAAGAAAATCATATCTTTAGTAGGAAAAGGCTTAACATATGACAGCGGTGGACTCAGTCTAAAGCCTGCAACTTCTATGGTAACCATGAAAATGGATAAAGCCGGAGCCTGTGCAGTGCTTGGAATTATCAAAGCCATCAGTGAACTAAAACTTGACATAGAAGTACATGCTTTTGTGGGAGCAGTTGAAAACATGATAGGCGGAAATGCCTATAAGCCAGATGATGTACTGACATCTCGCAAAGGCGATACTATAGAAGTAAGAAACACGGATGCTGAAGGCCGCTTGGTCCTTGCCGATGTACTTGACTATGCACAGGATAAAGTAAAGTCTGATTATCTCTTTGATTTTGCAACACTCACAGGTGCATGTATGGTAGCACTGGGACAATACACAACTGGTGTTATGGGACACTCAAGCAGATTAAAACATGACCTCTCAAAGGCATCGAACAAAGCCGGAGAGTTAACAGCTTCACTGCCGTTTAACAAGCACCTCAAAAAACAACTCAAAAGTGAGATTGCCGACATTTGCAATATCTCGAACAAACCTTACGGTGGAGCTATCACGGCCGGTCTCTTCTTAGACAACTTCATCAAAGAAGAGAACAAAGACAAATGGCTGCACTTTGATATAGCCGGCAGTGCTTATACTGAGTCTCCTTGGGATGTAAATGTATATGGCGGAACCGGTGCCGGGGTACGCTTCATGAGCGAATTTTTGAAAAACATCAAATAAATATGATATAATTTCACAAAATTTTTAAAAAGGAGAGAGAATGTCATTAAGAGAACTGTTTGCTGCAACTACCCTAGCACTCTTTAACAGCTCAAAACCATGCCATTGTCATCTCTTTTTTACCATCAAATCAAAATTGATGGTTTTACTCAACCACTACATTCCGAGATGCCCTTTTTATACAGTATGTTTCGCATTTCGTCGCAGTGGTGTCCACCCTCCACGTTCACTATCCATTTAACTAAAAAACTTTACAAAAACAAATAAATACTATTGTCAGAAATGACACAAAACAAAGGATAGTGTAATGTCAAAAAATACATATGTTGTAGGATTTCCAAGAATTGGAGAGCAAAGAGAACTCAAGTTTGCCCTGGAGAATTACTGGGCTAAAAAAAGTGACTTTAAAGAGGTACAAAAAGTAGCCAAAAAGCTAAAACAAAAGCATTGGAACTACCAAAAAGATGCAGGTATAGAGTATATCAGTACAAATGATTTTTCATTCTATGACAATATGCTCGATATGGCTGTAACACTTAATGCAGTTCCAAAAAGATTTTCTAGCCTCAAAGATGAAGAACTTTACTTTGCAATGGCAAGAGGAAACGAAGATGCTGTCGCAATGGAAATGACAAAATGGTTCAACACGAACTACCACTACATTGTTCCGGAACTCTCATCCGAAGATGAGTATGCACTTAATGCACAGAAAATCATTGCAGAGTATAAAGAGGCCAAAGAGAATGGACTTACATGTAAGGTAAACATCATAGGGCCTATAACATTCTTAGGCCTTAGTAAAAGAGTGGACGGTGGAGATACCTATGAGCTTTACTCTAAAATATTGCCTGTATATGAAGAGCTTTTAAAAGAGATAGCAAAACTGGATGAGAGTGTAACTTTACAGATAGATGAGCCGATATTTGCCAAAGATCTTGACACAAAAGTCCTGAGTCTGATAAAACCGACTTACGATAAACTAGCAAATGTAGCGTCAAATATTAAAATCGCCGTTGTTACGTACTTTGAGAACTCATGCGAAGCGACTAAAATACTTGTAAATACTCCTGTTTGGGCGTTAGGACTAGACTTTTTATATGGTAAAGAAAACTTTGATTCTCTTTCAATCATTGCAGAATCAGATAAAACGCTCATTGCCGGTGTGGTAGACGGAAGAAACATTTGGAAGAATGACATTGAAGAGAGTGTAGATTTACTTGAAAAAGTGGCCTTACATGTAAAGAAAGACAATATTCTAGTCTCTTCTTCATGTTCTTTGTTACATGTACCATTTAGTCTCAAATATGAAGAAAAAATGGATGAAGAGATAAAGAACTGGCTGAGCTATGGTGTCGAAAAACTTGATGAAATAGCACTCATCAGTAAAATATTTTTTCAAACAAAAGAAGCACTGGATGAAGATGAACTGCAATCATTACAGGCAAACAAAGCAGCAAACATCTCACGAAGAACTTCAAAACTTATTCATGATGAAGCAGTACAAGAGAGAGTGAAAAATATAAGCAAGTATGAACGTGAAGGTGCATATGAGCAAAGAATAAAACTGCAAAAAGAAAAATTGCAATACTTACCGCTTGCAACAACGACCATAGGTTCTTTTCCACAAACTCCGGAAATTAGACATGCAAGACGTGAATACAAAAACGGAAACATAGACAAAATAAGCTATGAAAATGAGATGAAAAAGTACATAGATGACTGTGTAGCATTTCAAGAAGAGTGCGGGCTTGAAGTTTTAGTGCATGGAGAACCTGAGCGAAACGATATGGTCGAATACTTCGGAGAGCAGTTAAACGGTTACGGATTTAGTCAAAACGGCTGGGTACAAAGCTATGGAAGCCGTTGTGTAAAACCGCCTTTTATTTACGGTGACATCTCTCGTCCAAAACCTATGACAGTCGATTGGACGACTTATGCACAAAGCAAGACTGAAAAAGTCATGAAAGGAATGCTTACAGGTCCTGTAACAATCCTAAACTGGTCATTTGTCCGTGATGACATGCCCCGCAGCGAAGTAAGCAAACAAATTGCCCTTGGTATCTGTGATGAAGTAGATGATCTGCAAAAAGCAGGCATCAAGATGATACAAGTCGATGAAGCAGCTTTTAAAGAAGGTTACCCGTTAAGAAAGGCGAAAGTACAAGAATATGAAGACTGGGCGGTAAGAGATTTCAAACTCTCAGTCAGCTCTGCAAAACAAGAAACTCAGATTCATACACACATGTGTTACAGCGAGTTTAACGACATTATAGCAACCATAGAGGCTATGGATGCGGATGTCATTTCAATAGAGACTGCAAGAAGCGGTAATGAACTGCTCAAAATCTTTGCAAAGGTCGGGTACAAACAAGAAGTGGGTCCGGGTGTTTACGACATTCACTCACCACGTATTCCGAGTGTAGAAGAAATTGTTAAACAAATATATTCACTGTTAGAGGTACTGCCAAAAGAGCAACTATGGATAAACCCTGACTGTGGACTTAAAACCCGTAAATGGGAAGAAGTAAAGCCATCACTTAGAAATATGGTAAAAGCGGTTGAAATAGTCCGTAAGGCAGTAAGCTAAAACAATAGAAGTCCTATTTTTGGACTTCTTCGCATGATTAGCGGAGTGCTTTTAATTCTCTTTTATGTATAATATATCCATGAAGACAAAACAAGCACCTGCTTTCATTGCCGACTGTCATTTGGGAAAACTTGCTAAATACTTGAGGATTATGGGATTTGACACGCTTTATTTCAGCTCGATCGATGACAATGATCTGATTGAATTGGCCAAATCAGAGTCCCGTATTATATTGACACGAGACAGAGCTTTGCATGAGAGAAAAGAAGCCCCTACTTTCTATCTTCAACCGATTGATAACCTAGAACAACTCAAAGCCCTGCAAGAGCATTTTCATATTAAAGATTATCAACTAAGCAGCCGTTGCCTCATTTGCAATACTCCTTTGGAAAAAATACCAAAGAGCAAAATAGAAGAGAGACTTCCTCCAAAGGTCAAACATTATTTTAATGAATTTGAAATATGCCCAACATGTAAACGTATATATTGGCATGGGGACCATTACCGTCGTATGATGAGTATTATCAATACTATTTGACCGCTTTACATGTAAACAGGTATTTTTATTTTGAAACTTCTCTGCCTAAATTGTTTTCAACAGATTTTATTTTTGAAGTGAGTCTGTTCTCACTGTTTTTACGAATGTCAAATTTCAATGAAGAATAAACTCTGTCACAGCCACTTACCTGCTCATAAGCAAGCTCTATAATATCCAAGGCTTCACGCATTGTATTTGTTTCTACAACAGTTCCCATTGGTGTAAGCTGATATGCCGCTCCGCTTTTGTCGATCGCATCTATGATTTTAGCTACCTGTTTTGATACGGAACTACCCTCTCGGCAGTTGTCTGATGTCGGGAACATTGAAAATTCTAAAAGTACACTCATATCTATCCTTTAATTTTTTGCTTATTGTATCACTCTTAATTTTAACTTTACTTAGATATAATTTCGAAAAATATTTATAAAGGTATATCATGGGATTAGCAATAGGCTTAGTCGGACTTCCAAATGTAGGCAAATCAACAACTTTCAATGCACTAACAAAGGCACAAAACGCGGAGGCTGCCAACTACCCATTTTGTACGATAGAACCAAATAAAGCAGTTGTTCCTGTTCCGGACAAACGTCTGCACGAACTTGCTAAAATCGTCAATCCTGAGAGAATCCAGTACTCAACTTTAGATTTTGTTGACATTGCAGGTCTTGTAAAAGGTGCAAGCCAGGGTGAAGGTCTTGGAAACAAGTTCCTTTCTAACATCCGTGAAACAGAAGTGATTTTACAGATCGTTAGATGTTTTGAAGATGAGAACATTGTGCACAATGAGGGAAGTATAGACCCGTTGCGTGATGTTGAAATCATAGAGGGTGAATTGATTTTAGCAGATATAGAAGTTCTCTCAAACAGAATAGAAAGACTCAAAAAACAGGCAAAAGCTGATAAATCTGCAAAAGCAACACTAGAGATGGCAGAAGAACTGTTAGAGTTTTTGGGCGAAGGTAATCTCGCACGTAACTTTGAAAAAGCAGATACAGACGAATACAAGCAACTCGCGCGCGAAGTGCGTTTTTTAACAGACAAAGAGATCATGTATGGTGCAAACACAGATGAAGAAGGTCTTTTAGAAGATAATGAATATGTAAAAGCTTTAAAAGAACATGCACAAAAGAATAATTGTGAACTGATCAAACTCTGTGCCAAAGTTGAAGAAGAACTCATAGGCTTAGAAGATGAAGAGGCACAAGAGTTCTTAACAGACCTAGGTGTGGAAGAATCAGGTCTAGAGCAGATCATACACAAAGGTTTTGACAAGCTTGGTCTCATGAGCTACTTTACAGCCGGTGTTAAAGAAGTTCGTTCATGGACAATCCGTAAAAATTCAACAGCACCAAAAGCAGCTGCCGCGATTCACAATGACTTTGAAAAAGGATTTATTCGTGCTGAGGTCATCAGCTATGAAGATTTTGTATCTTGCGGTGGTGAAGCAAAAGCAAAAGAAGCCGGAAAAATGCGACTTGAGGGAAAAGACTACATTGTTCAAGATGGCGATGTGATGCATTTTAGATTTAATGTTTAACTCTTAAAAATCTCTAAAAGCACCTATATAATGGTGCTTACTCCACTTATATATTTACCATTATTACAAATAACTCTCTCCTAAGCTATTTATGTACTAAATACAATTAACTTTATATCGTAGTTTATGAAGCTTCTATGAGTAGCCTTAACTATTAGCATTTTGTCATTATATTTGTACAAACTCTTTTCAGTAGCACCAGCA
>JANTGW010000065.1 GCA_024762705.1 Sulfurimonas sp. | reverse complement strand
TATAGGAAGTACTTTTATAGCGTCTTTTTGCACTTCAGCCATTAAATGCTCAGGCAGTACACGAGGAAGATTCTCTACTATCCCACCGCCTGTGATGTGTGCCATTGCGACTATCTCATTTTTGAGTGCTTTAAATGTTTTAACATAGATGTTCGTCGGTTCTAAAAGTGCTTCTATTAAAGGTCTGCCGTTGAAGTCATCATTGAAATTAAGATTCATCTTTTCAAAAAGTACTTTTCTTGCAAGTGAGAAACCGTTTGAGTGCAGTCCTGAACTTGGAAGTGCTATGAGTTTATGTCCGGGACGAACAAGAGAGACTCTGTCCATCTCACTTTTTTCTGCGACACCTACGGCAAAACCTGCCAGGTCATAATCGTCTTCAGAGTACATTCCCGGCATTTCAGCTGTTTCACCGCCGATTAAAGCACATTCGCTTTGTTTACAGCCTTCTGCTATGCCGGCAACTACATTTGTAGCCACATTCACATCTAGTTTTCCAGTTGCATAGTAATCAAGAAAGAAACTCGGTGTTCCAAAGTTACATATGAGGTCATTGACACACATAGCGACAAGATCGATGCCGACTGTGTTATGAATACCGCTGTCAATTGCCAGTTTGAGTTTTGTACCGACACCGTCTGTAGCTGCGAGCATGACAGGCTCATTGAAACCTTTTGGAAGTTCAAAGGCACCTGCAAAAGAGCCTATGCCACCTAATACTCCAGGTATCTTCGTGCTTTTTACAAGTGGCTTGATGTTTTCAACAAAACTATTGCCCGCGTCTATGTCTACACCAGCATCTTTGTAAGAAATTTGACTCATTATTTTGGCTCCGAATCTTCTGGTAAATCACATTTCTTTGAAATAATGCAAAGCGGACAGAAGTTAGTTAAACCTGCAATCAATGGTATAACACCAAGGTAAAACCATACTATTCCTGTAATGTATCCAGTTATGATAAGTGCAAGTCCTAAAACTATACGAATCGGTCTGCACACTTTTCTAATTTTGTTAAAATTCATCTTATACCTTTAAGTTTTTATAAATATTATGTAATTATAGCGATATTAAGTAAAATTAATCCAAATATGCTAAAATCGCTTTTAATTAATCTAAGGGCAGTGCCCATAACAGGAATTTGAGAATGAAAGATTTTATATATAATGAAATGATGGTACATATACCTTTATGTACACATAAAGAGCCGAACAATGTTTTGATAATAAGTGCAGATGCGACAGGTTTTATGCAAGAAACAGAAAAATATAAAAATGATGAAATCAATTGTGATGTGATTTCTGCAGATATCAATGAACTTCGTGATGCAGCGGATGACAAATACGATGTGGTAATTTCAGAGCTTGACACTGATGCTGCTGTATTGGCACATTACAATCGTGTGCTTAATGAGAATGGACTTTTGGTGACTACACACCCATCTTTGGATGATGTCGCAGAGAACAAGAGAATCATGCAGATACTGGGTAAATATGCGAAGATCATCATGCCTTACAGCTTAGGTAATGGGCAAACGGCACTTTTGGCATCTAAAGAGTATCATCCTACAGCTGACATCATCCTGCAAAGAACAGACCTGCTTGATGGTTTACAATACTACAACTGCGATGTACATCCTGCTGCTTTTGCAACAGGCAATTACATAAGAAAAGAGTATTTAGGCATTATTAAAAACTAATGGCTTATGAGTATGCTATAGCGCTCACAGGGGGGATAGCCACAGGTAAAAGTACGGTAGCATCTCTTTTAGCACTCAACGGAATGCGGGTTATTGATGCGGATACAATTTCGCACGAAATTCTTGACAGTTCGGTTGAGTGGGTTAAAAAAACTTTTGGCGATGAATATGTCAACGGCACAAAAGTGGACCGTGCTAAGCTTGGCAGCTATATCTTTTCACACCCTGGGGCCAAAAAAACTTTAGAAGAATTTCTTCATCCTAAAATACAGGCTGAGATAGAACGCCGCAGCGAAAAACAGGATGCGTTTAAATTTCCTTATCTTATTGATATACCGCTTTTTTTTGAAAACTCCAATTATGATATAAAAGAGAGTGTTGTTGTTTATACTCCTGCAGATATTCAGCTTGAACGTTTTATAAAACGTAACAATTACTCAGAAGAAGAATCGCTTAACCGTATCGCATCCCAAATGCCGATTGAGGAAAAAAAGGAAAAAGCGACATGGGTTATAGACAATTCGAAAGATTTGAAACATCTTCAAAACGAGGTGGAGCAGTTCGTGCAAAAGATTAAAAAGAAGTATAATAAATAAGTCTGCGAAAAAGGAGAAAAGATGCGAGTTGCAAAATACAGCGCAAACGGCAATGATTTTGTAATATTTCACGATGATAAAAAACAAGAACGACACGAGCTCGCCAAAACATTATGTCACCGTCAAGATGGTATTGGTGCGGACGGATTGATAGTTGTTGTTCCTCATCAGGAGTATGATTTTGAATGGGAGTTTTACAATTCTGATGGCAGTCATGCCGATATGTGCGGAAACGGAAGCCGGGCATGTGCACATTATGCCTACAACAATGGTTTAGCACCTGCAAAGATGCGCTTTTTGACAGGAGCCGGTGTTATTGGGGCAGAGGTTACTGAAAATACCCCTAAAAGTGGGATGGTAGAGAGTGAACTGACACCTCCTGAGATCATTGAAACCGAAATAGAATTCAACGGCTATTCGTGGTGGCTTATAAACACAGGTGTGCCACATTTGGTACGATATACTGAGAACATAGATGAATTTGACATAGAAGAAGCACGTGAGCTTCGTTATGTATACAATGCCAATGTGAATGTAATGCATATTGAAGATGGTAACATAAGAGTAAGAACCTATGAACGGGGTGTTGAAAATGAGACTTTAGCCTGCGGGACGGGAATGGCTGCCTGCTTTTACAGAGCCTTTAAAGAGGGTAAAGTGCAAAATAATGCACAAGTGTACCCGACAAGCGGTGATACGTTGTACCTAGGCTATAATGGAAAAACCATAACCTTTAAAGGTCGTGTGAAAAAGACTTTTGAGACAGAGTGGGAAGGGGTAGTCTAATCTTCGATTAAACTACCTCTATAATATCTTTGTTCTTTTTGTTTAGGAGCTTGAATATCTACTTTTTCCGCAGAATCTTCATCTTTTAAAGCATGATCAAACTTTTCAAAATTTGTTGCTTTGAGTTGGTTTTCGAATATGCGTAGTTTATTGAGTAATTTGTCTGACGTTTCTACAAGTATTTCATAGTGTTGCTCTGCTATTTTATAATCAGAAGTAGAAGCCTTTTTTGCGCCAAAAAGAGAGTTTAAAAGACTACTATCTTTTGTAAAGATTAAAGAATAAATCTTGTGATATTCATTATAACACTCTTCAAAGAGGAGTTCTATATCATTTAAAACAAGTTGACTGTTAGTTATAGGATATGCCATAGCTTTGGAGTAAAACCACTTTCCAAAAGCAGATTCCGAAGGATTAAGTGCTACGGCATCTTGATTTTTTTCTAAACCAGAGACTATAAGACGTATTTGATTTACCCATTTTTTCTGTTCAATACGAACTTCTCTTATTAGTTCTAGGAAATTATCTTTTTTAGACATTTTTTTTACACTTAATTATTTCTAGAAAACTCAGGATATGCTTCTAATCCGGTTTCATGTAAATCTACACCTTCTTCTTCATGTTCCGGTGCAACACGGATGCCCATAGTTATTTTAAGTAAATACCAAATAATAAAAGAGGAAATAAAAGTAAAAGCACCGATTGCTATAACACCTTTAAATTGCATCAAAAAAGTTACTTTCGGATTCCAAATAGCAACTGCCAATGTTCCCCATATTCCATTAACAAGGTGTACAGAGAGCGCACCAACAGGATCATCAATTTGAATCTTATCAAAGAAACTAACAGAAAAAACAACTAAAACACCAGCGACGAGACCATCAACAGTAGCCGCAAACATACCATTATCAGGGCCAGCTGTAACTGCAACCAAACCAGCTAAGGCGCCATTTAAAACCATCGTTAAATCAACCTTCTTATAAAGAAATTGCGTGAGGATTGCTGCGGCCATTGCTCCAACAGAAGCCGCCATATTTGTTGCTACAAATACACCCGCTATTGAATCAACATCTTCTTTTGTTCCCATAGCTAGAACAGAACCACCATTAAAGCCGAACCATCCTAGCCAAAGAATAAAAGTTCCTAGTGTTGCAAGGGGCAAAGACGAACCAGGAATTGGTCTCACGCTACCACTTTTAGTATATTTTCCAGTACGTGCACCTAAAAGTAATACACCTGCTAATGCAGCCCAGCCACCTACAGAGTGAACAACGCTAGAACCTGCAAAATCACTAAAGCCATCCATCAAACCACCAAGTGCAGAACCACCCCAAGACCAATGGCCTTGAATAGGATATATAAAAGAGGTTAAAGCGGTAACGAAAATCATAAACGGCCAAATTTTGATACGCTCGGCAACAACACCTGAAATGACAGAAGCTGAGGTTGCAACAAAGACAACTTGAAAAAAGAAATCTGCCATGAGTGAGTGATCGTTGTATGTTATGCCATCTAAAGCAAAGGAAAAATCACCTATAAAGGGTCCACTTCCTCCATACATTAAGTTATATCCTATAAAATAAAAGGCTATTGATGCTATTGAATACAAAAGCATATTTTTGAGTAAAATCACAACTCCATTTTTTGTTCTTGTAAGGCCCGCTTCAAGCATTGCAAAGCCTGCTGCCATCCACATAACCAAGGCTCCGGAAAATAACAACAAGAAGCTAGTAAGTATATATTGGACATCTGAAAAATTTTCCATTTTCTCTTCCTTTTTTATGTTTATGAAAATTATAACTTATAATTAACATAATATAGACCATTTAGTGATTATTTTTTAATCAATAAGCATAGATACAATAATTGTTCTTAAAAGTGAGAATGAGTATTAGAGAGAATGGCGAGATGTGCCGGAACTATTAAAGTCCAGCTGCCTCAACGATTTTTGCCTGATGATCAGCGATAAGCGGTTCAATAATCTCATCTAAGAGACCACCGCTCATAATCTCATTTAATCTGTAGAGTGTCAGGTTGATTCTATGATCACTGATACGGTTTTGCGGGTAGTTATAAGTTCGGATACGCCCACTTCTGTCACCAGTCCCTACTTGCGCTGCACGTTGTGCCGCATCTTCAGATTGTTTTTCCTGCATTTCTAAATCATAGAGTCTTGCTTTGAGAACTTTCATCGCTTTTTCTCTATTTTTATGCTGTGATTTTTGGTCCTGGTTGGTTACAACGAGCCCTGACGGCAAGTGAGTAATACGAACAGCCGAATCGGTAGTGTTGACAGACTGCCCACCACAACCGGATGAACGCATGACATCAATTTTTAAATCATTTTCATTGATCTCGATCTCAACATCATCAACTTCCGGCATAACCGCTACTGTAATGGCAGAAGTATGTACGCGTCCTTGGCTTTCTGTTTGCGGTACACGCTGAACACGGTGTGTTCCGCCTTCGTATTTCAACCGTGAATAAACCTGTTCACCTTTTATAAGTGCTACAACTTCTTTATATCCGCCTGCATCAGATGGAGAACTGCTAATAAGTTCTATCTTCCAGCCTTTGAGGTCAGCATAACGAGTATACGCGTCAAAGAGGTCCCCGACAAAAATTGCTGCTTCATCACCACCGGCACCTGCACGAAGTTCTACAATGATATTTCTGTCATCATTTGGATCTTTTGGCAACAGAAGCATTTTTATCTCTTCTTCTATGAGTGGAACCTGTGGTTCAAGCTCTTTAAGTTCTTCTTTTGCCATCTCTCCCATTTCAGGGTCTGAGAGCATCTCTTTTGAGTCGCTTATCTCTTCTAGCAGTGCTTTATACTCTTTAGCTTTTTCAACGATCGGTAAAAGTGAAGATTGTTCTTTGGAGAGTTCTGTCATCCTTTTGATGTCAGAGGTGATGTCAGGTGAACTTAGCAATTCGCTAAGTTCGTTATAGCGGTTGATAAACGGTGTAAGTTTATCTGCTAGCATTTG
>JANTGW010000064.1 GCA_024762705.1 Sulfurimonas sp. | reverse complement strand
TATCTCCTCTTTTGTTGTAAACCTTGAAAGCGAAAGCCTAATCGCAGTATGTGCAAGTTCTGGATCTTCACCGATTGCATTCATGATCGGATTCGCTTCTAGAGATTCTGAAGCACATGCACTTCCTGTTGAAGCTGCAATCCCGGCACGGTTGAGATCCCACAGCATTGATTCACCTTCAATACCTTTGAGTGAAATAAGTATGGTATTTGGTGTACGGTTTTCTCTTGGACCCACAATAATGGTGTCAGAGATTTTACTCAGTTCATCTTCAAGACGGTCACGAAGCGCTCTTATTTTTGTATTCATAATAGAGACATGGTCTGTTGATTGTTTCATCGCGATACCCATCCCTATAATATAGGCGACATTGAGTGTTCCGGCACGTTTTCCACTCATCTGCTCCCCGCCATGTAAAAGATTTGGCAAGGTTTTGCCTTTTTTGACCACAAGCCCGCCAATACCTTTTGGACCATGAAACTTGTGCGCAGAAAATGTAAGGTAATCTACATAAACATCCTGAAGGTTAACTGGAATTTTCCCGATTGCTTGCACGGCATCAGTGTGAAAAAGAATTCCTTTTTCTTTTGCAAATTCACTTACTTCTTTGACAGGAAAGATCATTCCTGTTTCGTTGTTAGCCCACATCATAGATATGAGAATTGTTTTGTCCGTTACCGCATTTTGAATTGCCTCAGCACTGACAGCTCCTGTTTCATCCACATCAATATAGCTAACTTCAACACCATAGTTTTCTAAAAACCTCAGAGTATCTAAAATTGCAGGATGTTCAACTGCTGTTGTCACTATGTGATTTTTTTCCGGATTTTTGAGAATATATTTAAAAAACACTCCTTTGAGTACGGTATTATTACTTTCAGTAGCACATGAAGTAATTAAAATATCATCTTCATCAGCAACATTCATGGCATCATACATATAACCCATAGCCTCATTGAGTGCTGGACGTACTTCAATACCGTATGCATGAAGTGAATTAGGATTCCCATAAAGTTCTTCAAAAAACGGTTCCATTTTTGTTTTTACCAGTGGGTCTAGTTTTGTTGTGGCATTATTGTCAAGATATACACGCATATTATGCTTCCTCCTCTTTTGTTTTGTAAGTTAAGATTGGTTCGATTGTGGGGTCTTTGACGACCGCTTCAGTTATTGTACAAGTTTGTAAATTTTCCATAGAAGGACATTTGTACTGCAACGGCAACATTACATCTTCTATGATTCCTCTTAATCCTCTTGCTCCTACACCTTTGTCAACTGCTTCTTGAGCGATGGCTTTAAGTGCATCCTCTTCAAAGATAAGTTCTATTCCGTCCATATCAAAGAGTGCCTGAAACTGTTTAATGAGTGCGTTGTCAGGTTCTTTAAGGATTTGTATCATTTGATCAAGGGTTAACTCTTTTAGTTGAGCTATAACAGGAATACGACCTATGAATTCAGGAATAATTCCAAAATGAACCAATGCTTTTTGATCTACTTTAAAGTTTTCTTGTTCACTTTTTTGTACAGAACTAAATCCAACTTTATTAGATTTTTTTGTATTTGTATCTGGTACAAGACCGACAAAAGCACCACCACATACAAAAAGGACATGTGATGTGTCAAAAAGTACTGTTTCTGTCGTTGAGTTTTTACGGCTTCCTTTGACAGGTACATATACTTCACTTCCTTCAAGAATTTTCAGTAATCCCTGCTGTACGCCTTCTCCTGAAACATCTCGACCCATAGTAGCAGACTCACTTTTTCTTGCAATTTTGTCTATTTCATCTATATAAACGATACCTTGTTGTGCTAGTTCTATGTCATAGTTTGCTGCGGCTAAAAGGCGTGAGAGAATACTTTCAACATCTTCACCGACATATCCAGCTTCAGTCAGTGCTGTCGCATCAGCGATGGCAAAAGGCACATTCATTATTTTTGCTAAAGATTTTGCAAGTAGAGTCTTTCCGCTTCCTGTAGGCCCTAGTAGTAAAATATTACTTTTTTCTAATTCTATATCATTATAAACGGGGTTTTCTATTCTTTTATAATGATTATAAAGTGCAACAGAGAGCACTTTTTTAGCATCTTCTTGACCAATGATATGTTTATCCAAGAAAGATACAATCTTTTCAGGAATTGGAAGCTTTTCATGCATTTGTGAACGTTCTTCATAACGCACCTCTTTTTGTAATATTGTGCCACATGTAGTTACACATTCGTTACAAATATTACTCTTCTCTGAAGAGAATATTTTTTTTACTTCACTCTGTTTACGTCCGCAAAAAGAGCATGTTTTTTCTTGTATGGTACTCATTTATATATCCTTTTGCGTTATAGAGTCTAATACTGTGTCGGCCAATCCGAATGCAATCGCTTCAGATGCTTCAAAATAGTTATCACGATCGCTCGCTTTTTCAATTGTTTTAACATGTTTTCCAGTCGCCTTTGCAATAATTTTATAAAGTCTTTTTTTTAACTTCAAGATGTGGTTAGCCTGAATTTCGATGTCGCTTGCCTGTCCAGATGCACCGCCAAGTGGTTGATGGATCATCACTTCTGCATTTGGTAAAACATAACGATGTCCTTTTTTACCGCAGGTAAAAAGAACAGCTGCCATCGATGCAACCATACCCATAGCATAGGTATGTACAGGCGCACTAATGAGTTGCATCGTGTCCAAAATGGCAAGTCCTGCCATAACAGAGCCTCCGGGTGAGCTTATATAGATATGTATAGGCTCACTTGAATCTTCTGCCTCAAGATAGAGAAGTTGAGAGACTATCACCCCCATCATATGATCATCGATCGGTTCTGTGATCATGATCACACGGTCATTTAGTAGTTTTGAGAAAAGATCAAAATAACGTTCTCCTCTAGGGGAACGATCTTTTACGGTTGGTATTAATGGCATATAGACTCCTTTTAATTAAATAAATTCTTTAGTAAACTCTTCTAGCGACATCTCAAGAAGTTCGAGGTTGTGTCGTTTGATGAATTTTTCCTCTTTTTTTGAAAGCGGCTGATCATTGATGACATAACCGCCTTCAAGATCGAGTGTCAGCTCATTAGCGACCATTCTGTCAGTATCACGATCAAATAAAGTTCCTAGAAAAAGGTATTTTTTTGTTTTACGATATGTTTTTATTATTGGAGGAACTGCAAAACCACCCATGGCTTCTGTAAGCCAGTCAACATAATCCGCATCTGAGATTACAAAACTAGGTTCTGGTAGTGTTGAACCAAGCGGTTTAAAGAGAATTTTTTTTGCATTTTCCAAAACTTCTTCTTCCACTTCAAAATATTTTTTATTTTCAGTATCATATTCATAAATTACATAACGATTTTCTTCGGCCATAATTCTGGCTTTTCCCATTATGAGACAATGTGGTTCATATGCTAAGAGTTCCTGAATCTTTGAATCGCGGTTTGTATCAACAATAAAACGTGACGACATATCAACAATTGTTTTTTGCAATGGTGTCGGCTCAAAATCTTTTGTATAGATCCAATTCATCATCTGTTGTATATACTCAACACCACGACGCTGTTCAAGGTGCATTGCAGCACGGGAGTATTCAAACATAAGTCTTGGACTCATAGCTCTTCCGCTGTTCATCATTAGTATCATTGAATCAGAATCATAGGGCATCTGTTCACCATCTTTTGTTTTCGTCTCTTTGAAGATTCCTAGTCCAAAATATGGTATGCATATCTGGTTTCGTATCTCTGCTTTTATCTGTTGTATTTTTGTCTGCATTAGTGACATCCTTTTCCTGTGTAGCACTCATCAGCTGCTTTTAGTTTTCTGTAAAGTGTATCTTGATTAAATGTTTGCGTGAGATCACTCAGAAACTCATCGTAAAATATCGCTCCGTCCTTACTAATAAGTATGAGTGCTTTTGTTTGATTCCCTGCAAGCTCTCCATCTGCGATTCGGGTGCCATAAAAATCACCCATTTCACCTTCGCTGTCTTGTGTAAATTGTATTTTTTCATCCTTAAAAACATTTTTATATTTTTTTGAAGTGATAATATATGTATTGCAGGCATCAAATGACTGCAATACATTCTTTTTGATAAACATAAGCTCTTCAAGATTTTTTTCATCAATGTTTGGTAAAGTAAGAAAAAGTTGCGTTTTGCCATTTTGTCCGCCAATTTCTATTTCATTACCTGCGTACGTATTGACTTTTATCTTTTCAGATGCATAGCCTATATCCAATGGGTCTTCATCAAGATGCATAATGGATGTCTTGTATGTGATCTGCAAGAGAAACTCCTATGATTAAATTTTTTATAGCACTTTTTGGATCTTTTATGATTGCCGGAATCTTATAGAGCTTAATATGCAATTTTTGAAATGTATTTGCTATATTGTCACATCTTTTATCTGCCAACAGATACGTACAGCTACTAAGTAAATCTGCTAAACCGTAATGCTGCACCATATGTGTCAATTCACACTGTTTTTCTGGTGTACAACTACATGTAATCTGCTCTTCATCAAAACTTGTATCATTAGTTTTACTCCATGGGTTTTGCACAATGTTTTTTTGTAGAAATAAAATATTCCGTTCTTGTTTTTCTATAGAATAAATCCCAAATTGTGGTGCGGTAAAAGGATTGTTATGATAAATACTCAATTCTGTAGTAAGTGGTATTGCTATTAACATAAGCACTCCTTGTTTCTATCTTTTTCTAACTCACTATGCATTTTGTATTCTTAAAAGGGCAGTCGATGATGAATTTTTTTGAAAATTTCATCATTGGCATGTTTTATGCAAGAAGTCTATTAGTTTAGATTAAAAATAAGGATGAATTATGGAACATCATGTAGTAGTAGAAAAAATGTGTGGATGTGCAAAACGTCAAAATATGCCGCAGATCAAAACATTTGATGATAAAGAGAACGCTTTGATGGTTGCTCGTGCCTGGGCACAGCAGCTTAATGAGTCATTTTGTGGCAAGCATGAATTTGCTGTTATTGAAGTAGATAACAATTATGTCATATCTGTCGGTGAGGGCAGCTATTAATGGAGGTCTGTTATGATCATTGGAGTACCTAAAGAGATAAAACCGGATGAAAATCGCGTCTCAATCACACCAGCAGGAGTAAAAGAGCTTCTTCTAGCTGATAACAAAATCTTTGTACAAGAAGGTGCCGGAGAAGGCAGTGGATTTAGTGATGAAGCTTATAGGAATGCAGGTGCTTTGCTTGTTAAAAGTGCTGCTGAAGTTTTCCAAAAGGCTGAATTGATCGTAAAGGTCAAAGAGCCTATAGAAATAGAATACAAACTCTTCAAAGAAGGACAAACGCTTTTTACATACCTGCATTTGGCTGCAGATAAAAAACTTACGCAATTTCTGTTAGAGAAAAAAATAAATGCTTTTGCATATGAAACTCTGAATGTTGGTAAAAAACTGCCATTATTGGAGCCTATGAGCGAAGTTGCAGGTAAGATAGCACCTATGATGGGAAGTGTGTATCTGGGGCGTTATCATGGAGGAGTGGGAATTTTACCCGGCGGTGTTGCCGGTACGCAAAGAGCTAAAGTGATGGTTCTTGGGGGTGGTGTAGCAGGTAAAGCTGCAGCGCAGATAGCTGCGGGGCTTGGAGCTGACGTGACAGTATTTGATATAAACCTTGATAGACTTCGTTATCTTGAAGATGTTCTGCCTTCAAATGTTGCAACACTTTATAGTTCATCAAGTGCTATTGCAGAATTTTTACCCCAAACAGATATGATAATAGGCACTGTTCTTATACCGGGTGCCAAAGCACCAAAACTTATTACAAAAGATATGCTTGGTGTGATGAAAAAGGGAAGTGTACTGGTTGATGTTTCCATTGACCAGGGAGGATGTTTTGAAACTTCAAGACCAACAACACACTCTGATCCGGTGTATGTAGAAGATGGCATCTTACATTATTGTGTGGCAAATATGCCAGGGGCTTATCCGAGAACTTCAACCTTTGCGCTTACAAATGCAACGTTACCTTACATTAAAATACTTGCAACCTTTGGTGCTCAAGAAGTACTAAACAAGTTTGATGTTATGAAAAGTGCCTTAAACACTTTTGGGGGAAAACTTACAAATAAGGCTGTAGGTGATGCATTTGGTATGTATGTTACA
>JANTGW010000063.1 GCA_024762705.1 Sulfurimonas sp. | reverse complement strand
GTCATGTTCCAACCAACATTATAAATCAAAGGAGATAAAAAAATGTGGAATTATCCTATAGATGAAAATCTGTTTGACAAATTTAGTAAATACTCAAAAATTGCGGGTGTAATTTTTATTATATTAGGTGTAATCGGTATTATTTACCCTGTATTCATGACATTGGCTACAGTGACTTTTGTGGCATGGCTGATGATATTCGGCGGTTTTATGGCAGGGTATTTTACATACATGAGTGACAAAAGCGACTATTTGGGATGGCTGAAAAGTTTCATACTTATCGGTGTGGGTCTACTGATGATATTTTATCCTATGACAGGGATAGGAACAGTCGGTCTACTGTTGGCAATCTACTTTTTCATGGATTCTTTTGCAAGTTTTTCACTCGCAATGACAATGCGTCCTGCAAGCGGATGGATCTGGTGGCTTATCAATGCGATTTTTTCAATGCTCATCGGAGTCTTGTTTATAATCGGTTGGCCATTTACGTCCACTTACCTTATAGGACTTTTAGTCGGTTTTAGTCTCTTTTTTGATGGTTTTGCATTGCTTATTACAGGTTCTATCTTTAAAAAAATGACAAAATAAGATGCAAAAAGAAAAAGCTTTCGGACTTTGGAGTGCTGTCTTTTTAGGCATTGGCTCCATGGTGGGTGCAGGTATTTTTGTACTGCTTGGTGAAGCCGGGGCCATTGCAGGAAATCTTGTATGGATCTCTTTTATACTCGGTGGTATTATAGCCCTCCTTAGCGGGTATTCTTTAGCAAAACTCGCATCTGCATATCCAAGCCGTGGCGGTATTGTAGAGTACCTTGTGCAATGTTACGGAGAGGGTGTCTTTTCCGGTTCAGTTGCAGTTCTTTTTTATCTCTCTGCCATAGTCGCACTTGCAATGGTGACAAAAACATTTGGCACATATGCTTCTATGATGCTCTCTTCACATACTGAACATTATGCGAATATATTTGCACTTATCATCCTTTTTAGTTTTGTAGCCATCAACCTTGCGGGCAGTACACTCATAGCAAGAAGTGAAAATGCGATTGTCATTCTAAAACTCTCGATCATCATTATTTTTACGATTGTTGTCTCGTTTTATATACACCCTGACTATCTCGCATTAAAAGATGCTCCACCTGTTTTGAATCTTTTTTCGGCAATTGCTCTTACCTTTTTTGCCTATGAAGGTTTTCGCGTTATTACAAATACAGCAGAAGATATGAAAGACCCTTCCAAACTTATGATGAAAGCTATGATACTCGCTATAAGCCTGGTAATCATTTTATATGTTGCAGTAACCTTTGCCGTTTTTGGCAATCTAACTCTTCCTGAGATCATAAAAGCGCAGGATTATGCTTTGGCTGAAGCGGCAAAACCCGTCTTTGGAGAACTCGGTTTTACCATTATGGCGATTGCAGCACTCATATCTACAGCTTCATCTATCAATGCAAACCTTTATGCCGTGACAAATGTGACCTATGACATGGCAAAGAACGGAGAGCTGCCTGAAGTTTATAAAAGATATGTATATCACTCTACCGAAGGGCTCATCATCAGTGCCGTTATCACAGCATTTCTGGTTCTCTTTTTTGAATTAAAAGAGATTGCGGCAATCGGGTCTATTTCTATGCTATTCATACATGTACTTGTGCACATCGGTCACCTGTTGAAGAGAAAACATACAGGAGCTTCTGTCGTTTTACTTGTTTTGGCAATTGTGACTATGCTCACTGCTATTGTGTTAGCACTGCAGTACACATCCAAGCACATTCCAAATGTTGGTTATTTCATAGCCGTCGGCTTTTTTCTTGCATTTGTTATTGAGATAGCTTTACGTCTCTTTACGCATAGGGTTATTAAGAAACAAACCGTTTAAATGTTCTCTCATTTACTTTCACTTCCAGATCAAGAAGTGAAAGCGGCAACCCAAAAGATTCTATTTTCACATAATCTTTAAAGGTCACGAGAAGTGATGTTGCATTATCTTCTTGCAAAATAGCTTCAAGTTCTTCTTTTGTAAAACTGTGATGATCTTCAAAATAGTGTTTGGCTACGATGTTCTTTGGTAGATAGGCATCAAGTCTTTGCGGTCTGGCTATCGCTGTCACTAGGCTCATTTTCTTAGTAGAATTTTGCAACTGCACTTCTCGTACAAAATCAACACCCTCTTTTACCACCAAGGCATCTTTACCTTTCCATAAACGTTCTCTGTATGGTCCAGCTGGAAGACAAAAGTCATTTTTCGTCTCTACATCTATAAGAATATCCTGCTTTTTAATGTCATGTTTAGAGTAAGCATCATCCAAAAAGACAATCTCACAACCTCGTTTTTTCGCCTCTTGTATGGCTTTTTTTCTATCTTCGCTGACGATCACAATCGCATTTGGGAGTTTTTTGGCATATATCATCGCCTCATCACCGCTTTGTCTTACATCACAAAGTATCTCTTGTGCGTCTTTTACAACTATCATACCGCTTGACTCTCTGCCGTAACCGCGCAATATAACAGCCGGTCTTTTATATTTTTGTGCAAGTGCTATCACAAGCGGTGTTTTTCCGCTGCCACCAACGGTAAGATTGCCTACACTGACAATTTTAGTGCCAAAATCTTGCGGTGTTTGTGATTTAAAACGTATAAACATTGCCAGACAATAGAGCCAACTTATAGGAATTAAAATGAAAGAGAGAAGTTTTTGCAGAGGTTTTGGGTTGTAGAAGTACTCTTCAACCCAAAAAACGAGCGCTTTTTTCAAAAGAATCAGACTCGTGTTTTTGCTATTTTTTTGATTGTATCAATAACTGTATTGACATCTTCATCACTCATACTCGGATAGTTAGGCAATGAAAGTACCTGCTGATATGAACGTAGAGCAACAGGAAAATCGTTAACACGCAGAGCATATTTACTTTTGTAATACGTTAGAAGGTGTAAAGGAATATAATGCAGCCCTGTTCCAATACCTTCTTCCTTGAGTGCTACTGCAAAAGAATCACGGTTTTTGTCCACTTTGATAATATAAAGCGAAAAAGGGTTTTCTTCATTGTTCATATCTGGAGTAATGATATGTTCAACACCCTGAAGCCCTTCACTATACATTGCGGCAATCTCTTTTTGCCTTGCTATGTTTGCATCCTGCTCTTTGATCTGAGCACGAATATATGCTGCATTTAAATGGCTTAATGAATAGTCATTTCCAATATCTATAACATCATAAATATACTCCAAGGCATTTTCATCTCGTACCATAGCATGATTTGCCAAGAGTCTTGCTCGCTGCATAATATCTTCATCATCACTTACCAGCATTCCGCCGTTACAGATATTTTTCTTCAAATGCGGAGAAAAATTAAAGCAGACGATATCTGCACCTGTTGCACCAATCTTTTGACCCTTGTATGTAGCTCCAAGAGCATCACTCGCATCTTCAACTATCTTTACATCATAAATAGACGCCATTGAATACACCCTGTTCAAATCAACCGTTACACCGCCAAGATGCGTGACAACTACTGCTTTTAGCTTTTTTGACTTGTTTTCTTCAAGATAATTTTCCAATTTGTCCAAGTCAATATTGTATGAGTCTTTGGCAATGTCTATAAAAACAGGTTCGGCATCAAAATGGCGAACAACTTCAGGCACACTCGGATGTGCGTTGACACTGCATATAACTTTATCACCGCGTTTTAAGTCAAGAGCGAGCATGGCAAGATGTAGAGCAGATGTTCCGTGTGATGTGGCCAGTGCATATTCTGATCCTACATATTCACGAAATTCTTCTTCAAGTTTTTGAATCTGCTCTAAATCTTCTCCGTCAAGTGCATCACTTACATTTGAATGTGCATCCCGTGAACTTTCATATTTGTTAAAAGGTATCTTTAATGCTTCATTTTTCATTTCTTACTCCTAATTTTTATAATGTTATATCGCGAGGATAATTAAAGTCATGATTCAATGTCCTTGATGTCAGTTTTGCAATTACTGGCATTTTCCTCTTAAAATGATTTCTAAAAATTCTTTTTATTATCATATCCAACATCTTTTCATCAACACCTCTTGCTATGACTTCTTCACGTGAAAGCCGTTCATCCACATAAAGTTTCATAGCCCCGTCAAGCTCGGCATAAGTATAACCCAAATCTGCTTCATCACTCTGACCGTTCCACAGGTCTGCAGAAGGCGGTTTTTTTATAATACTTTTACTCACACCCAAATACTCCGCAAGTTCAAATACTTCACTCTTATATAGATCGCCGATTGGATTAACAGCCGAAGCCAAATCTCCATACAGTGTTCCATATCCGAGCATCAGTTCACTTTTGTTGCTTGTTCCTAGAACCAAAGCATTTTCACGTGCTGAAATATCAAACAAGGTTGCCATACGCATACGAGAAGAAAAGTTTCCTTTACGTAAGTTGTCCAAATCCTCATTCATATTTTCATAGGCTTTAAGCATCGGTTCTATGGAGCATGTAATTGAACGCAATCCAAAATCCCTGCACAATTCATCTGCATCATCCAACGAACTTTGCGATGAATACTGCGATGGCATTTTCACACACAGTAAATCGTCGCCAAAAGCTTTTTGAGCCAAGACAGCAACCACAGCAGAGTCCAGCCCACCACTGAGACCGACTACAACGTTTGTAATTCCTGTTTTTTTCACTTCATTATCCAAAAAAAGTGTCAGATAATCAGTAATCTGTGAATACTTGCTCATTGCGCCTCTTCAACCTTTAGATATTATTAACAAAAGAGATTATATCTAATTTTCTCTACAAAGCTCTTTTTTAGCCATAAAATTTAGTTCTTTACAGGAAAACCCGGCTTCTTTACGAGCCTGCAGGTTTAAATTCTTAGGGCGTAAAAATCCTTGTGGATAATATTTATCAATTATATCAAAATAAATATCATTTGTCACGCCTTTTAAGTTACATGCATAATTGAACCAGACATCCCCTTTTTTGACATGGTCAACTTCTTCATCAAGTATTACATGTAATACCTGTGTTATCTTTTTCAGCATGGTATTTTGAGGCAGTTTTTGCAATTTTTCGAGTATCATCGGGGTCGCATCCAGTCCATTTGCTTCAAGATAACGTGGAACGACTGCCATTCTCTCAAGTAAGGTCTGTGTCCGCTGACTTGCTTCAAAAAGAGCATTATGCACTTCAATATCTCCGTATTCTGCACCAAGTTCATGGAGCAGCGCTTCTAAAAGTAAGAAATGGCGTATTTCATCATCTGCCACTGCCAACCAGTCATCATAATAGCTCTTTGGCAAGCCGCTAAACCTGTATGCACCATCAAGTGCCAGATCTATAGCAGAGTATTCTATATGGGCTATGGCATGCACAAGATTTATCTGTCCCTCTTTTTTAGTCAGATTGCTTCTTTTTGGAACATCTTGAGGAGGAACCACTTTACATGTAAGAGCATATGAAGGTTCCGTGAACTCTTTTGGCTCGTAAGTTTGTTCAAAAGAGACCTCTCCTACTTTATATTTTGTATAAAATTCATGAAATCTCTTTATTTTTTCTTTGGGAGATTTTGTCTCTAAAATTAACTCTAATTCTTTATAAAAATCCATAAAGCAATCATGCTATAATAACGCTAAAAAAGAGATTATAATGCAGATAAAAAAGCAGCCTATGGGACCGTACCAGACAAATTGTTACATTGCAAGTGTTGATGGAAAAGACTTTATCATCGACCCTGGAGTCGGTGCAACGCAGTGGGTTTTGGACAATGTCACCAACCCTGTTGCCATCTTAAACACGCATGGGCACTTTGACCATGTATGGAGCAATGCAGAGCTTCAAGAAAAGCTCGGCGTCAAGCTTTACACACCAAAAGGTGACATCCCTTTACTCCAAGACAGTACCTGGATGCCTGACCTGCCGCCATCAACGCCTGATGTTGCCGTAGAAGGTGATGAAGAGTTTGACTTTGACGGTGTAAAGGTAAAATTCACCCATTTTCCAGGACACTGTCCAGGATGTTCAACAATTGAAATCGGACATGCCATGTTCAGCGGTGATTTTATCTTTCAAAGAAGTATAGGACGAACGGATTTTCCTTATTCGAGTCCTAAGGATATGAAAAAATCTTTGCAAAAATTCAAACAGATACCTTATGATAAAACTGTTTACCCCGGTCACGGCGACAACACTTCGATACAACAAGAACAACAATATACAGACTACTGGATAAACCAGCTATAAAGGAAAAAAATGCAAGATCACTTTCAACATAAAGCACAGAATTGGGACAGCGGTGACATCCGTGTCAATGGAGCA
>JANTGW010000062.1 GCA_024762705.1 Sulfurimonas sp. | reverse complement strand
TTAATCTAAAAGTTATTCACATAACATGTAACAAACATGTTTTCAAAAAGTCCACTTTACTTTTTACAGAATAAGACTTGCCATATAAATCAAACCTCAATTCAGAAGCGTGTAACAGTAAGCGCTTTGCTCCAGTATTTAATATTCTTTGCTCATCTTCCAATTCTCTGTCTAGAAACTTAACAATATTTTCTTCACTCTGTCCATAAATCGGATCACCAACTATTGGATGTTTCACGTGAAACAAATGGACTCTGATTTGATGCTGTCTTCCTGTATGGGGTGAACACTCTACTAGTGTCATATCGTGCTCAGGAAAATATTGCAGAGGTTTAAAAAATGTTTTTGAAGCCTTCCCTTTTTCATCAACTTTAACAACCATGCGAACTATTGCACTTTCATCTTCAGCGCGAAGAAGAGGCTCATCAACAATTATTTCCTTTTCAAACTTTCCGTGAACAAACGCCAAATACTTCTTTTGCATATCTCTTTGCTCAAACATCATTTTAATGTCACGTTCACTTGTTTTATTTTTAGCACACAAAACCAACCCACTTGTTTCTTGATCAATTCTATGCGTAATATTTGCGTTACGTCCATATTGATATTTCAACTCATCTATAAGCGAATATTCTGTATACCTATTTTGGGGATGAATAAGAACCCCACTTGGTTTATCAAACACAACAAATTCTTCTTCTTCGTATGTCGGTTCCAATCCTTTAGTAATCGGTTCAAAATATATAAATTCAAATTCGCCTTCTATTTCACCTGCAGTTCTAGTCATCGGTTTACCCTCAACAAAAAGCCTTCCTTTTGCAATGAGACGCTGTGCTTCTTTTTGCGTATAGTCAAGCTCTTGTATTAGATACAAAAAAGCTTTTTGTTTTTTTGATGCGAACATTCTCTTTCTAACGAATGGCAAAATTTCAATCCTTCTTAATGAATATTTGAGTAAAATAAATTACTTAATTATGCGAATTCTAGCATAAAACACATACATAAGGAACCTATATAATGGTAGATAGATATTCACGAGAAGAGATGGCATCAAAATGGACTTACCAAGCAAAATATCAAGCTTGGCTTGATGTTGAAAAAGCCGTAGTAAAAGCTTGGGCAAAATTAGGAAAGATACCTCAAGAAGATGCAGACAAAATTGTTAAGAATGCAAAATTCGATATAAAGCGTATAGATGAAATAGAAGCAGTAACGCGACATGATCTTATAGCCTTCACAACTTCTGTATCTGAATCTCTTGGTGAAGAAAGCAGATGGTTTCACTATGGTATGACATCTTCGGACACAATTGATACAGCCGTTGCACTTCAAATGAAAGATTCACTCTCACTTATCATAGAAGATGTAAAGATGATCATGGAGTCTATAAAAAAACGTGCTATGGAACATAAAATGACTTTGATGGTAGGACGTTCACATGGTATACACGGAGAGCCTATAACATTTGGTCTTGTGTTAGCTGTCTGGTATGATGAAATGGCACGCCACTTGGAAAACCTTGAACAGACTATGGATGTTATAGCAGTAGGACAAGTAAGTGGCGCAATGGGTAACTTTGCACATGCACCATTGGAACTTGAAGAGTATACATGTAAAGAGTTAGGCTTAAAACCTGCTCCAGTTTCTAACCAGGTTATACAACGTGACCGTTATGCAAGACTGGCAACTGCTTTGGCACTTATGGCAAGTTCCATAGAAAAATTTGCCGTACAGGTTCGTCACTGGCAAAGAACAGAAGTATACGAATGTGAAGAGTATTTTGCAAAAGGGCAAAAAGGTTCATCTGCAATGCCACACAAACGTAATCCGATCCTAACAGAAAACATAACAGGTTTGGCTCGTATGATACGCGCATATGCAAACCCTGCTATGGAAAATGTAGCACTCTGGCATGAGCGTGACATTTCACACTCATCAACAGAACGCTTTTGGCTGCCGGATGCATTTGTTACATCAGACTTTATGTTACACCGTATGAATAACGTAATAGCAAACCTAACTGTATATCCAGAAAATATGATGAAGAACCTCAACCTCACAGGCGGGCTTGTTTTCTCGCAACGTGTTTTACTCGAACTTCCTCTTCAAGGTGTAAGTCGTGAAGATGCATACAAAATTGTACAAAGAAATGCCATGAAAGTATGGGAAGAGATTCAACAGGGCCGCCCGACTACAAATGAAAAAGGTGAATCACTTTATCTAAATCACCTCTTAGCAGACGAAGAGCTTAGAAGTAAACTCTCTGAAGAACAAATCCGTGAATGTTTCAACTATGATTACTATACAAAGAATGTAGATAAAATATTTGCGAGAGTTTTCAAATAGAGTACACAAGCATAGCCATTATGGTTATGCTATTTATCACTTTTGTTTATATCTTTCCAGATGTAACAAATATAGAAAATTTTCAAAAAAAATTCGCTACTTTAATATTTTTTAGATAAAGTTTGCGATAGAATCAAATACACTAAGTAACAATATTTTGTAATTTTTTATATGATTATTTGTCTAATAATTATATAAAAAATTATATAGCAGGAAAGAAATTTATGATAACAGTTATAAAACGAAACGGACGAACAGAGCCTTTGGATATCACCAAGATACAAAAATATACTTCTGCAGCAGTAAAAGGCTTGGCAAATGTCAGTCAAAGTGAACTTGAGGTCGATGCACAGATTCATTTTCGTGACGGCATAACATCCAAAGAGATACAAGAGACCCTCATCAAAACTGCAGTTGACAAAATAGATATTGATGCGCCAAACTGGACCTTTGTCGCTTCACGTCTGTTTCTTTTTAATCTGTATCATCAGGTAAACGGATTTACCGGTTACTGTAAACTCGAGAAATACTTTGAAAAAGGTGAAAAAGAGGGACGTATACTTTTAGGTCTCAAAGAGATGTATGACCTTGAAGAGCTTGAAAAGCATATAAAACCAGAAAGAGATCTACAGTTTAACTACCTTGGAATTAAGACACTCTATGACAGATACCTCATAAAAGACAAAGATTCAAACCCTATAGAACTTCCTCAGCATATGTTCATGGCTATAGCAATGTTTTTAGCGCAACGTGAAGAGAACCGTCAAGAATGGGCTATTAAGTTCTATGACATGATCTCTAAATTTGAAGTAATGCTTGCGACACCTACACTTTCAAATGCAAGAACACCAAGACACCAACTCAGTTCATGTTACATTGGTTCTACACCTGACAACATCGAAGGAATCTTCGATGCATACAAAGAGATGGCAATGCTTTCCAAATTTGGTGGAGGAATCGGCTGGGACTGGACGCAGGTTCGCTCAATGGGTTCTTTTATTGATGGTCATAAAAATGCAGCAGGCGGAACTATTCCATTCTTGAAAATTACCAATGATATAGCCATTGCAGTGGACCAGCTCGGAACACGTAAAGGTGCAATCGCTGTTTATCTTGAACCATGGCATATAGACATAAACGACTTTTTAGACTTGAAGAAAAATTCCGGAGAAGAGCGTCGTCGTGCACATGACCTGTTCCCATCACTTTGGCTCAATGACATGTTTATGAAACGCGTTGAAGAAGATGCTATTTGGACTTTGTTTGACCCGTTTGATACAAGAGAACTGACAAACTTGTATGGTGAAGAATTTAACAAACGTTATCTTGAACTTGAACAAGATGAAAGTATCATCAAAGAAAAGGTAAAGGCCAAAGATTTATGGAAAAAGATCCTTACATCTTATTTTGAGACCGGTTCGCCATTCCTTTGTTTTAAAGACAATGCTAACAGAGCAAATCCAAACGATCACTATGGAATCATCAGAAGTTCAAACCTTTGTACTGAGATCTTTCAAAATACACAGCCAAATCACTACAAGATCAAATTCATATTTGAAAACGGTGACAGCGTGAGTTATGAAGAAGATGAGATGGTAACAGTTGACAGCGGTATAACAAAACCGGCTAAAAAAGTTACTGCACTCGATTCACTGGGTGGGCTTCCAATCTTTGTCGTAGAAAAAGAAAAAATTGACGGATCAACTGCTGTTTGTAATCTTGCATCGATAAATCTCTCTCGCATAAACACTAAAGAAGACATAGACCGCATCGTACCAACTGCCGTAAGATGTTTGGACAATGTTATAGACCTCAACTTTTACCCTGTAGAAAAGGTAAAACGTACTAACATGCGAAGCCGCTCTATCGGTCTAGGCGTTATGGGTGAAGCACAAATGTTAGCAGAAGCAGGCATTATGTGGGGAAGCCAGGAACACTTTGACAAGATAGACGAAGTAATGGAGGCTGTTTGTTATAACACTATTTCCGCATCTTCAGATTTAGCTGTAGAAAAAGGAAGTTATCCGGAGTTTGAAGGGAGTAAATGGAGTAGGGGTATCATGCCTCAAGATCATGCAAATGCGGAAGTCATCAACCTTGTTGACCGTGGTGGACTCTTTGCTTCGAAATACGAATGGGATGAATTACGTGCCAAAGTTCAAAAACAGGGAATGCGAAACGGTTACTTAATGGCTGTTGCACCGACTTCTTCCATTTCTATCCTTACCGGTACTACCCAAGCAATTGAACCTGTATTTAAACGTAAATGGTCAGAAGAGAACCTCAGTGGTCTCATACCGGTTGTTGTTCCAAATCTCTCACCTGATACTTGGAGCTATTATACACCTGCATATGATTTGAACCAGACAGTTCTTATAAAAGCAGCAGCCATTAGACAAAAATGGATCGATCAAGGACAGTCACTCAATATATTCATTACACTTGATAAAGCAAGTGGACGCTACTTAAATGAGATCTACATGCTTGCATGGAAACTCGGTCTAAAATCAACTTATTATCTACGCTCACAGTCACCTGAAATGGCAAATGATGTAGAAGACAGAAGCATGGAGTGTGTCGGTTGTCAATAGACCTGGCACGCTTTGACAATTTCAAAGATGCTGAGTTACGTTCTTTAGAAGTTCTCTCACCTACAGACATAAAAATGACAGTTGCTGTCCAAGACAGTGCACGCGCATTTGATTGGATAACACTGGAACTGGATTTTATCGGTGTGAGTGATGCAAGATTGCTTGATCAAAATAAGCTCCAGTTCATAGATATGAGTGAAGGAGTGAGCTTGTTACATGTAGATGGGATATTTGCTTTTGGTATAGGAGCATGCTATAATATTCAAGCGATTAAAAATTCCACACTCTATATTATTTCAAAAGACCTGAAATACAAAGAGGGACAATTTTAAAGGATAGTAATGGCATATGAGGTAAAAGGCGAAATACTTGGGTTTATAAATACCAAGCATGTTGATATTAATGAAATAGATGAATTTTTTTCAACAATGATAGACACTCAGAATGAAGGTATATCTTTTACTTTAGTCAATCCATACATGTTACGTGAATATTCTTTTGATATTCCGACAAAAACAAAAGACCTGCTCGATATAAACAGTGACTCAAAAATCAGTGTTTACAATATTTTACTTATTCAAAAACCTTTGGAAAAATCAACTATAAATTTTCTAGCTCCAATCATCATTAACCATGACAATAATTCGCTAACACAAATCGTACTTGAACCAAAACAAAATCCAGACTATGGCATGGCAGAACGCATAGAGTCTTTTAGAAAAGACAAATGAAATATTTAGTTACTGATGATTCAAAGCTTGCGAGACGAAGAGTTGTCAAATCACTATTGGCTTATGCAGATGAAAAAGATGTTTTTGAAGCAACCAATGGCCTTGAGGCTATACAGATCGTTCTAAAAGAAAGACCTGATGTTGTCTTTTTGGACCTAACGATGCCAGAAATGAATGGCTATGAGGTCTTGCCGAAATTCTTTAAAATAAAACCCGACATAAAAGTCATAGTAATCTCAGCAGATGTTCAAGAACAGGCAAAAGAAAGGGTCTTGGCACTTGGCGCAAAGTTACATGTAAACAAACCTATTACAGAAGAAAAAATAAAAACTATAATGGAATCTCTGTAAAATGAATAACGAGATACTTACAGAAGATGAAATAGATGCACTCCAAGAACTGATGAATATCTCTTATGGACAGGCAGCAGCTGTTATAGCTGAAATGCTTGAATCTTTTGCATCTTTAAGTATCCCTAATGTACAGGTAATGCAGGTCGATGAACTTCTTAAAACCTTTGATAAGCTGAAAAATACGAGTTACTTTTTTGCAACACAGGCTTTTAGTGGAGAATTTAACGGTGAAAGTGCTTTTTTCATAAATGAAGAAAGTGCACAAAACCTGGCAAAACACCTTGGAACACAAAGCAAGGAAGATTTAGACGATGCTATACTTGAACTAACAAATGTACTTACATCATCTCTAACAACAAAGCTCGCAGAAGAACTGCAAACAGAGCTTGCATTTTCACTTCCAAGCATATTCAAAATGC
>JANTGW010000061.1 GCA_024762705.1 Sulfurimonas sp. | reverse complement strand
CTATGGAAAAGGCATTGAAAACCCGCAAAGAATTCTTGAGAGATATTACCGCGAAAATGAGCATAAAAGCGGTTTTGGAATTGGCATGAGCATCGTCAAGTCCATCATAGATGAAGCGGACATACATCTTGATATAAAATCAAAATTAGGAAAAGGAAGTACCTTTACCTACACTTTTCATGCTTCAATGATTAAAAAAGTAAGATATTAATCGTCATTGTGAAGTTGGCCACTAAATTCAAAGCCAAACTTCATCTTGTTGGCGATCTCTTCTTGCACCTCTTCAATGGTTTCATCTGTACGTTCTTCTAGTTTATGGAGAAAGAAATTTTTAGCACTCTCGAGTTTAAACTCATTTACTTTATAAGGTTTATCTTCTCCATGCTCTTTTATGAACGCCTCAATGCTGTCTTCCCAAACAAGAGTAAGTTCATGCTCTATAAATCTTGGTTCTTCTTCGTCAGGCAGAGTGTACTGAAACTGTACTTCTTCTTCGTAAGTTATTATTTCAAACATATCTATTTCCACGCTTTGCTATTAAAATTATTTTAAATTTATAACCAAAAGAGTTATGGATTAAATAAATTTTCAGATTACATGGAGTGCTTAAAGCCTTTTTAATGCCGAAAGATCAAAGTTTATGACTTCATCTTCACACTCTATCCTCAGAAGGCATGCCTGCTTTGTGAGTGTTTTTGCGTTTGAGATGTTATCATCAAGAAATATCTTGGACTTTGTTGTCGGATCGTAAGCTAAAAGTATGTCATCTTCTACAAGAAAAAAACGTCCGCCGCCACAGCCGTCACCTATGATACCTTCACATACCAGTGGAGAATTAACATCAAAACCATGAATCATCCAAACACCCCTCTTTTGCTTCTTTTACAAATTCTTTGTATTCACTGGAGTTTTTGTCAAGTTTTATATATTCATCATAAGTATACTCTTTAAATGTAGCATCATCCAAACATTTGCACAACTTGGTTGAGTTTTCATCACCTGTACAGTGTGAAAGCATCTCTTGTTTTTGTTCCTCTTCCCAACCGACATAAGAGTTGTAGTAGGGGTATAGTGCCCAAATAGCAAAGGCGATTGTCAACACTATATTTAAAATATACTCTCTTTTTCTTGTCTCGAAATACTTTTTGACATCATACCCGATCAAGATGACAAAAACGATCTCTAAGCCTATGTTAAACCAATCACTACTTAAAAAATCAAACAAACGCGTCCTTTCTATTTTACTTCTCTTATCTTTTTGATCGCCTCGGCACACATGGTCAAACCAAAAGTCGCAGTAACGCCCATAAAACTGCCTTTTTCTTTTATGGCTGCTTCTTCACTTGAAAAAATCACTTTGTATTTTTTCTTAAAACCTCGTTTTTTGAGCTCATACCTGATTTTGGCACCAAATTTGTCACCGTAACTTTTCCAAATATCTCCGACTTGTACTTTTGTCGGGTCAAGCCTTTTAGCACTTCCAAAGGAGGATATAAGTTTTTTATGACATTTTTGTGCCAAAGCTACTTTTGCATTTCTGTCATCTATGGCATCGAGTATCAGATCATAAGGCTCAAAATCAAATTCATTGACCCATGCTTCGTCTATACGCTTGTTGATGATTTGAAGTTCAGGGTAATGTTCTTTAAGTGCTTCAACCTTAACCTCGCCTTCGTGCAGTTCTGACCACATTTGACGGTTTTGATTTGATTTATCATAAGTGTCAAAATCCACGATGGTAATATTCTTTACACCACTTCGGTAAAGACAGTCAAGACAAAAACTACCTACTCCTCCGACACCCAAAAGAAGTATGTTTGCATCTTCAAGCTTATCAAAATCATCTTTGAGTACAAGCTTTATACGGTCATACTTATGCATATTAGTCCAGCCAGCTCTCTAATCTTCTCATGCTTTTATACGCACTCAAGTCAAGCATGATGGGCGTTATAGATATAAATCCGTCACGTATCGCTTCATAATCACTCACGCCCTCTGCACCTTCTCTTGCTCTAAAGTTCAACGGATGTAAGCCAAGCCAGTAATGTTGTTCTCCACGTGGATTACTATGAACATCTGCTTCGTTTGAGTAAACTCTGTATCCGGCATAAGTCGTTTTTATCTCGGCATTCTCCCTATCCGGTGGTATATTGATGTTTAAAAATTCACGCTCATGTAGAGGAAAACCCTCTTCTCTTATTTTTGTCACTATTTTTTTTATTGTTTTTTGTGCAAGTCTAAAATCACCCTTTGGGTTTGTAAAATCCATGACTTGGGAAATTGCAATGGAAGGAATGTTGTGAAGTACTCCTTCCATCGCTCCAGCTGCCGTTCCGCTGTAGGTGATATCTTCACCCATATTTGAACCCCTGTTTATACCGCTTACTACAAGGTCAGGTTTATGTCCTTGATAAATTGCATTTAAAGAGAGGTATACACAGTCTGTCGGTGTTCCATCTTCAAGTTTAAAGAAATCTTCTTCAACACCTATAAAACGCAGAGGTCTTGTCAGTGTCAAAGAGTGTCCACAGGCAGACTTTTCATTTGCGGGTGCAACGACCGTTACTTCTACGTCTTCAAGCTCTCTGAGGGCTTCTACCAGACATCGCAGCCCTTTTGCCTCATATCCGTCATCATTTGTTACTAAAATCTTATACTTATTTTCCATATCGATATTTTATACAAAACATCATTTACATTTGATAATTTTTAATTATTACCGATATAGCTTAAAAGTATAAAAAAGAGAAAGAACATGAATACATCATATGCAATGGACACGTACCGATCACATGACCTCAATATCGCCATGAAAACGTCAAGCGGAGATGTTATAAAGATGGACTTTTCCAATGAACGCTCTGCCTCACTTAACTATGAAACAGACGGCAGTTCTAGCTCTGCATCTATGAGCTTTTCTTCTATGCAATCTTTTCAATTTTCCATAGATTCAAACGGCATTGATGCACAGGATAAAAAAGAGATTGAAGCTTTTATGAAAAAGGCACAACCTTTTATAGATAAGTTTCTTAAAGAGCTAGATGAAAATGCACCCAAATCACCTGTCACAAAAATCGCAAAACAGATTGCCAATATATTTCAGCCAAATGAACACCGCAGCGAGACTGCAAACAATAACATAAAAGCCAACATTGTAAAAATGTTTGACAAATCGCTTCAAACAATTCCAGAGCCGCAAGACATTTTCAAAGAGGCTCAAAAACTTTTAGAAAAAACGCTCAAAGAATTTGATGAGTTCAACAAAGGGCTCTACGCTTAGGAACAGATTGTGCTTAATATATCAATATGAAAATACTTATATCACTCCTGCTCATTTTTTTTACTCTTTTTGCTTCAGACCTTGAAAGAAGCTATGAACAGCTCAATGCTAAAATAGATGCCATTTCCAAAAATCTTACACCCGAACAAAAGGTAGCTATTTACTATCTTGTTCTTTCAACTCATGACAGGATAACTTCAGCTCTCTCTACTGATGAAGAGAAAGCAAGTTCACTCAATGACATTGAACAAAAAACACTTACAGCCATTAGTGCACTTGACAAATCAAAAATAGACGCACAGAATATCGAGCAAATAAAAAAGCTTTATTTGAAAATGCATGAAGAAGCAAAAAACCTTATCTACCAAAGTAAAAAATCAAAAAATCAAAAAGTTGTTTACAAAGATAAAATCATCTACAAAGACAAGTTGATTTACAAAGACAAGATAATCAATAAAACGAAGACAGTAAAAGAGACATCTTACACTCTTGTTATAATAAGTGCTCTTGTCGCTCTTGCTTTAGGTCTTGTTATAGGCTATATTCTATTTCATAAAAAATATTTAAATGAAAACACGGCTGAAGTTTTCAGTGAACTTACTCAGGAAAATGAGGAACTGCAAAAGCAGGTAGAGTCGCTAAAACACAAATATCAAAACAAACTCGATGATGCAGAAAAACAATACACTGTCCTACAAGACAAATATAACAATCTTACAGAGAAAAAGAACAAACTAGAAGAAAAATTTCATAACCTGGAAGTGACATGTAATCAAAATATGACTGATTTACAAAACGAGCTTACAGCACTACAAAAAGAAAAAACACAACTTGAAGAAGACTGTGCAAAACACAAATCACACATATCTACACATGAAGAAAACAATTTTGAATTTGATGAAAAACTTTCAATGCTGCAAGCACAAAGTCAAGAAATATCCAGTGTTCTTGACACCATAGCAGACATAGCCGAGCAAACAAACCTACTTGCTCTCAATGCAGCCATAGAAGCGGCACGTGCTGGTGAACATGGTCGCGGTTTCGCAGTAGTAGCTGATGAGGTACGAAAATTGGCCGAAAGAACACAAAAGACATTAAGCGAAGCAAAGGTGGAAATTTCGGCTGTTGTCGATTCAGTAGCTAATCTAAAAGTCTAAAACTTGACAATAGCTCCAGAGTTATTGTAAAATTACGGCATCAAAAAAGAAAACTCAAGTAGTTTCAATCTTTCCCACATTCAAAATCCCAGACAAAATAAGGCAGTCATACTTATGAGTGAAAACGAATCTTCTCAACAGTCACGAAAAAACAACAATAAAAATAATAATAAAAACAACAACTCAAAATCAAGAACACACACACCGGTAAAAGGTTCAAGTGTTGAAGAACTACGTACAAAAAGTATTCAAGAACTCGTCGATATCGCAACACAACTAGGCGTTGAACAGCCAAATGAACTCAAACGTCAAGATGTCATCTTTGAAATCCTAAAAGCACAAACTGCTCAAGGCGGCTATATTCTTTTTAGCGGTATATTAGAGATCATGCAAGACGGATACGGTTTTATCCGCTCAATAGATCAGAGTTTTAACGAAAGTATCAATGATGCTTACGTTTCAAACACACAGATCAAACGTTTTGCCCTTAGAAATGGGGATGTGGTAACAGGTCAGGTTCGCCCTCCAAAAGATCAGGAACGCTACTACGCACTTATAAAGATAGAAGCAGTAAACTCCCTACCACCAGAAGAGAGTAAAAAAAGACCTCTATTTGAAAACCTTACACCGCTTTACCCGACAGAACAACTTAAACTGGAATACCGTGAAAAAGGCTTGACCGGTCGTATGATGGACCTTTTCTGCCCTATCGGTAAAGGACAGCGTGGTTTGATCGTTGCACCGCCTAGAAGTGGTAAAACGGAACTTTTAAAAGAGATAGCGCACGGTATTACTACCAACCATGCTGAAGTTGACTTAATGGTATTACTTGTTGATGAACGTCCTGAAGAGGTTACAGACATGGAGCGAAGTGTCAAAGGCGAGGTGTACAGCTCAACTTTTGACATGCCAGCGAAAAACCATGTCAAAGTTGCCGAAATGGTCATTGAAAAAGCAAAACGTAGAGTCGAACTTGGACGCGATGTCGTCATCTTGCTTGATTCCATTACGAGACTTGCCCGTGCATACAATACCGTCACACCATCAAGTGGTAAAGTACTCTCAGGTGGTGTCGATGCAAATGCACTCCATAAGCCAAAACGTTTCTTTGGAGCTGCTAGAAACATTGAACAAGGTGGAAGCTTAACTATCATCGCAACGGCGCTTGTAGATACTGGAAGCCGTATGGATGAAGTCATCTTTGAAGAGTTCAAAGGTACTGGTAATATGGAAGTCGTACTTGATAGAAAGATTGCAGACAGACGTATCTATCCTGCCATTGACATCCTTAAATCAGGAACACGTAAAGATGAACTGCTCATCGGTCCTGAAGTACTTCAAAAAGTATTTATCCTTCGTCAAATGCTACACAAACAAGACAATGAAGTCGAAGCACTCAAGTTCATCTACAACACAATGGGTAAAAAACCTACAAATGAAGAGTTCTTGGAGAGTATGAACACTAACAGCTAGTTCTTAAAGAACTAGTGTTAAAAATCTTTTAATATCGCTGCTATCATAGCATCGGCATATGTCACACCAGTTCTGTAAAAAAGCTGTTTCTCAGCCTCTTTAAAGATCAAGGTTGTCGGCACTTCTTCAATAAAATAGCGTTGTGACAATCCCGTACAAACACCGCTGTCAATACTCAAGACTGATACATTTGCCAGCCTGTCACAAAGCTCTTCAAGCTCGATTTGCATGGCTTGGCATGCATCATTATAGTGTGATTCAAATTTCAAGATCACAACTTTTTCATTTGCGAACTCTCTTTCTAACACAGCATCAAAATTATCTTCATCTACATGTATAAACGGCATAATCTATCCTTTTAACTCGTTTACTAGACTTTTAAATTCATCTCCGCGCGCAACAAAGTTCTTGTATTCATTAAAACTCGATGCCGCAGGAGAGAACAACACGATACTTCTTGCTATATTATAAGCTTTTTTTACACTATCTTGCAAGTTTTTTTCTAAAAACAGAGCTTTTTTTATCTGTGTTACATGTAACGTGTCATAAAT
>JANTGW010000060.1 GCA_024762705.1 Sulfurimonas sp. | reverse complement strand
TGTGTCAAGACTGTCATACTTCAAATGATATGCACGGTGACGGATTTTTAAGCGGAGCAAATGCCGGTGCTGTTGAGATAGAGTGTCAGGATTGTCACGGAACAACGAAAAAGTATCCGTGGGAATTGCCACTTGGTTACAGTGATGAGTTCGCAACATCTCCAAAAACAGGTGAGGCCAGAGGTGTAACAAAAACCATGGCAGAGTACCTCAAAAAAGGAAGTGTTAATGCTGCTGATGAAGGCTATTTACTCTCAGCACGTGGCAATCCTCTCATACATGCAACAAAAAAAGGCAAAGAAGTAGTTATGCATTTGGCAAGTGGAAAAGATGTAATTCTCAAGCCGCTTAAACTACTCAAAGAGCAGGAAAAACTCTCCAAAGTCGGACTTTTGGCTATGGATAAAATTACGGCGCACAATGACAGACTCGAATGTTATACTTGTCATGCAACGTGGGCACCGCAATGTTACGGTTGTCATGTCAAAATTGATTACAGCGGCGGCAAACAAAATCCTGACTTTTTACAGTCTTCACATGATCATGATATACATGGACAAACCGGTATAATGAGAAAATCATTGAAAAAATATTTGGTTGATGGGCAGGTGACGGAAACGAGAAGCTTTTTGCGTTGGGAAGACCCGGCACTTTCGCAAAACGGAGAGGGTCGCATAAGCCCGACAATTCCCGGATGTCAGACAACTATTACGGTTATAGGTAAAGATGGAAATGCACTGCTTCAAAATCATATATTTAAAATACCAAATGTTGAGGGTGCAGGAGCCGAGGGACAAAATGCCATAGATATGGCTCCGATACAGCCGCATACCATTCAAAAAGAACCGAGAAGCTGTGAGAGTTGTCATGCTATGAAAAAGGCACTGGGTTATGGAATTACAGGTTCGAAAACGACCTTTGACCCATCTGTTGATACCATAGTAGACATTATGAGTGCTGATGGAAAAATAATGCCGACCATTGTAGATGAGCAGATTCCTGCAACGCCTAATCTGCATTTTGATTATTCAAAATTTTTAGATGAGAATGGAACACAGCTACAGACGGTGGGGCATCACTGGAAACTTTCACAACCGCTATCAAAGGCTCAGGTTGACAAAACAGACAGAGCAGGAGCCTGTGTAGCCTGTCATGAAAGTATTCCTGATGGAAATCTTGCAGTGTCTGCATTGGCGCATATGGCAGAAATGGCAAATGTAAAAATTGACAAAAAAGAACATGCTGGAATTTTAAATAAAGTTTTAAATTTAGCTGCATGGCTTCAGGTAGTTATAGGTATATTTGTTGGTATGCTTGCAATGTATATTTTTTATAGACTCTTTATAAAGAAGAAATCTATCAGTTCACGAAACAGAGGATGGAAATAATGAATAAGTTAATAATTTTAGCACTTTTGAGTGTTGCTCTCTTTTCAAATGATATTATAGTAAAAGAGAGTGTAAACAGTGTTGACAGAACAATACAAAAAATCAAAAATATTGTGACAAAAAAAGGTCTTACAGTATTTACTATAGTTGATCATCAGGCAAATGCCAAAAATACTGGTATGCGTATGCGTCAATCAAAACTGATAATATTCGGAAATCCTAAAATAGGAACAAGACTGATGCAGCAGGATGTGTTAACAGGACTTGACCTGCCGATGAAAATTCTTGTTTATAAAGATGTAGATAAAAGAGTAAAAGTGGCTTATAGAAACGGAAGCTGGCTTAAAAAAGAGCATCCGTTACTTTCAGAGAAGTTGGTATTTAAAATAAATAATGCATTAGATAAAATTACAGGTAAAGCAACAAGATGAGTAGAATAACCAAAGAAGAAGCGCTTGACTTAATCCGCAATGTGGACTTAAAAGATTTAGGACGTATGGCAACACAAAGAAAAAAAGAGCTGCATCCTAAAGGTATTACGACATTTGTCATAGACAGAAACATCAACTATACGAACATTTGTTGGGTCGATTGTAAGTTCTGTGCTTTTTACAGGCATGAAAAAGATGCAGATGCTTATGTGTTGACATTTGATGAGATAGATGCAAAGATAGATGAACTGCTCGAAATCGGTGGAACGCAGATACTCTTTCAAGGTGGTGTTCATCCTAAGCTCAAAATTGAATGGTACGAGGACCTTGTAGAACATATTCATCAAAAATATCCGACCATTACTATTCACGGTTTTAGCTCAATTGAGCTTGATTTTATAGCTAAAGTTTCCCGTATATCTATTCAGGAAGTTTTAGCACGTCTAAAGGCAAAAGGGCTGGCTTCTATTCCGGGTGCTGGAGCAGAGATACTCTCAGACAAGGTTCGTGACATTATAGCTCCTAAGAAAATAGATTCTGATGTCTGGATAGATGTACACCGCCAAGCACATAAGCTTGACATTATGTCAACAGCTACGATGATGTATGGAACAGTTGAAACCGATGAAGATATCATAGACCATCTTGACATGGTAAGAAGTTTGCAGGATGAGACAGGCGGTTTTAGAGCCTTTATAATGTGGAGTTTTCAAGGAAAGAACACAGCCTTGTTAGAGCAGATTCCAGATATGGAGAAACCATCATCGAACCGTTATCTTCGTTTGTTGGCAGTGGCGAGACTCTATCTTGACAATGTACCTAACATTCAAAGTTCATGGGTGACACAAGGACCATACATCGGTCAAATGGCACTGCGTTTTGGTGCGAATGATCTGGGTTCTACGATGATGGAGGAGAATGTTGTCAGTTCTGCAGGAGCGGCATACCATATGGCAAAAGATGAAATGGTTCATCTCATCAAGGATATAGGGGAAACCCCGGCAGTAAGGAATACTGCATATGAGACTTTAGAGATATTTAACTAATGAAAATCTTTTTAATAATTTTAGCAATAGGACAGATAATAATGGCAGCACAAATAGATTCAATAGAAGTAAAAGGAATCAAAGTTCCGCTTATTTTCGAGAAAGATACAAGGCTTCCACTTGTAAACACACAGATAGTATTTACAAACAGTGGAAGTATAACAGACACTAAAATAGCAGGACTTGCAAAATTTTCTTCAAAGTTATTAAACGAGGGAACAAAAAAGTTGGGTTCAAACGGTTTTTCTCAAGAGTTGGAATCACGAGCTATTCATATATCGGCAAGTACTGGTACTGAGACTTTTGTTCTTGAAACAAGTTCACTCAAAGATGAGTTTAAAAATGCCGCTAAATTTTTAAATGACTTACTTAAAGATCCAAATTATACGCAAGAAGCGCTTTCAAAAGTCAAAACAATGACGATTGGCGCACTCAGTCGTAAAGAGAATGATTTTGATTATGTTGCTTCAAATGAATTAAAAAAACTTCTTTTTCCAAAAACGCCTTTAGCACAGCCTGCATTAGGAACAGTTGAGAGTGTAAAAAGTATAGAACTAGATGACGTAAAAGGTTTTATAAAGCAGCACTTGGTAATTTCACGTGCTATCGTTGTTGTTGGCGGTGATGTTGATATTAAAGAAGTAAAAAAGAATATGACGAAAATATTAAATACACTGCCAAAAGGAAAAAATGAACCATTACCACACTTTGAGGCAAGTGACAAACCAAAAGAGAGCATTTTAAAAAGAGAGACAGAACAGGCATATATCTATTTTGGCTCGCCTTATAATATGGCAGTGAATGATGAAGATTACTACAAAGCGAGAGTTGCTACTTTCATTCTTGGTACAGGCGGTTTTGGAAGTCGTTTGATGGAAGAGATCCGAGTCAAGCGTGGACTTGCCTACTCGGCATATGCACGTGTGCATGTCAGTAAATCATGCTCATATATGACAGGATATCTGCAAACAAAACTTGATTCTATGGATGAAGCAAAGAAAACGGTTATCAATGTTATTTCAGAATTTGTACGCAAGGGTGTGAGTGAAGAAGAACTCGATCAGACAAAAAAATTCCTGCTTGGAAGCGAGCCTTTGAGAGTTGAGACTTTAAGCCAGAGACTTCAACGTACTTTCAATGATTATTATAAAGGATTTCCGTTAAATCATTCGGAACTTGAACTCAAAAAAATCAAGAAATTAAAGCTTGAAGATCTCAATGATTTTATAAAACAACATACAGAGATCTTAGAACAAAGTTTTGCCATAGTAACAAAGTAGTTTAGTGACACTCATTGGGCAGATAGACAGAATTCTTTTTGAATCTGAGGGTTTTTTCATTGCTGTATTAAAAAGCGGTGAGAAGATCAGTGGTACCTATTATGAGAGTGATGTTGAGAGTATAAAAGGTTCGGCAATCACTCTTGAAGGGGAGTGGGTTGAGCACAAAAAGTATGGAAAAACATTTAAGTTTGACATGCTTAAAGTGAATCAGAATGAACTTTTCTTCTTTCTCAATAAAATAATTAAAGGTTTTACGAAAAAACTCTCAGCCGATTTAATAGAACACTTCGGTTCAGAGCAGCTCATAGAAATTTTAGATAATGACATAGAAAAGCTTTTGGAATTTAAAGGCATTAAAGAAAAACGCCTTAAAAAAATTCAGGCTTCATGGAAACAGTTTCGCTCTATGCGTCGTCTAGGAGAATTTTTAAGCCCATACGATGTTACACCTGCACTGCTTACGACCATTGCTACGGCTATGAAAGATGTCGATGAGCCTTGTACAAAGATAAAAGAAAATCCCTACATTCTCACCAACATAAACTCTATAGGCTTTAAACGTGCAGATGAGCTCGCTCTTAAAATGGGTATATCAGCTGAAAATGAGCAGAGAATCAGTTCGGCTATGGACTATGTACTGTTAAATTATTGTGAAGCGCAGGGAAACAGTTGTATTGCCAAAGAGGTACTTTTTGAAGGGCTTGATGAACTCTTAGGATTTAGTAATAAACAAAATCTTTATGAAGCAGCTTTGGTTGAGAGAGTTTCCGAACAAAGCATTGTAATAATGAAAAACGAACGGGTATCTCCAGCACGGCTTTATGATGCGGAGAAGTTTTTGCATGATGACTTTACGGCACGGGCCAAGCTTGATAACGGCGGATTTGTCAAAGATCTCGATGCCTTTTTGTCTGAAAGTTCTCTCAAGCTCGGTGAGCAGCAAAGACGGGCTGTTGAGATGATAAATAGCGGTATTTCATTGCTGTTTCTCGTAGGGTATGCGGGAACTGGTAAGAGTACGACCTCTAAAACTATTTTAGAACTGCTCAACACCCGTTATGATAAAAAAGAGATCATTACATGTGCGCTGAGTGGGATAGCTTCACAGAGAATCAGCGATACGACCGGTTTTGAGAGCGCTACGATTCAGTCGCTTTTGGTAAAGCATGAAGAAAGTGATAAGTTTCCCTATTCGGTTGTGCTTATAGATGAAGCTTCTATGATAAACTCTTCTTTGTTCGCAAGAGTGATGAGTAAGATCTCTAAAAAAGCGATTGTCATTATAGTCGGTGACGATGCACAGCTTCCTCCAATAGGTGCGGGGAATGTATTGAGCGATGTGTTGTCATTAGAACTTGCTCCTACTGTAAAACTGACACAGATTTACAGACAGAGTGAAGATCAGGCTATAACGCTTATAGCCAACCAGATACGACAGGCCGAACTGCCGCAGTACAGACAAAAATATGAAGATTTTGAGTTTGTGGATGTGAGTATTGCCAACTATTATGCACTCAAAAATCAGCTTTCACAGGATGAATTGAAAAACTTGCGTGATGAAAATTCAAACCAGATCATTGCCGAGATAGTGCATCGTGTGGTGGCATCTATCGAAAAAGCGAGATACAGACTCAACAACAAGCAGGTAAAAGAGTATTTGAACTATTTTCAGGTAATCACACCGATGAAAGGCGGTATACTCGGTACAAGTAACTTGAACAAAGTTTTGCAGGAGTATTTTAATCCGAACCCAAAGAAATGTGTCAAACGCGGTGAGTTGGAATTTCGTCTGATGGACAAAGTCGTACATACAAAAAACGAAAATATGAATTCGTGGAGTTCGGAAGGTTTCAAAGAGGGCGAAGAGGCATGTGAGCGAAGAATATTTAACGGTATGAGCGGGCTTCTTTTTAAGATAGACGAAGAAGAGGAACAGGTCTTTGTCTTTTACCCAAATGAGGATGTTGTTGTACGCTATGAGTATGAAGAACTCAAGTCTCATCTGATGCTTTCATATGCGCTTACTATTCATAAAGTGCAGGGAATGGAGTATGACATCGTCGTTATTCCTATGAGTTTTACACATTTCATTATGCATAATACCAAGCTAATCTATACTGCCATAACAAGAGCGAAGCATAAATGCATTATTGTCGGTGAGGGTGGAGCATTTGAGAGTGCCTGCCGCCGCGTAGATGTGACAAGAAGAGATACGGTCTTACTTGAGTTACAATAGTTTTTCTTATAAATTATGTTAAAATATGCCATATTGGCAGAAGATAAATGCATGCTGGTGGTATAGTTTCCGTCATTTTCAAAATGGGGATTTGTGTTTGGTCACCAGGGTTGAATGAACAGGGCTTTCGATTTTTTAAAGGAGTCGTTATGTTTGATGAATCTATTAAAGCGATATTATGTGATATTGGCGGTGTGTTGTATGTAGGTGACAAACCCATTGAGGGTGCAGTAGAGGCACTTAAAAAAATAAA
>JANTGW010000059.1 GCA_024762705.1 Sulfurimonas sp. | reverse complement strand
ATAAAATACTCATTTTTGTTGCCAACCTTTTAAGAAAAACACTCCGTGACGGTGATAAGGTATTTCGATATGGAGGAGAAGAGTTTATGATTATTCTTAACAGAGTGGATATGGTTACATGTAACGAAATTGCTAAAAGAATACTAAAACTTATCAGTTCCAATCAGCTTTTTTATAACGGTCAGTCTTTAAATGTGACAGTGAGTATAGGGGCAACGCTTTTTTATCCGGGTGATACGCCTTCTGCACTTATAGGAAGAGCAGATAAAGCACTTTACAAATCAAAACACAGTGGAAAAAACCAGATGCACATGGAGCTAAAAAATGGACTTTAATTATTTTGATATTGTTGCAGCAATTATAATTTTGCTTCTTGGTTTAAAAGGTGTATTAAACGGCTTTTTCAAAGAGGTTTTTGGTCTTATAGGAATCATAGGCGGTCTTTTTGTTGCATCTAGATTTGGTGACAGTATAGGTCATTATTTAAGTGATGCAATATTTAAATTTTCTAATGAACCTGCTATAAATTTCACAGGTTTTCTTATAACCCTTGCGGTATTTTGGCTTATTATGGTCCTCATAGGTCTTGCTTTTAAAAAGCTAAGCTCTTTAAGCGGTTTGGGTCCGGTCGACAGAATTTTAGGATTTATCGTAGGTGCAAGCAAGTTTTTCTTAATCGCTTCAGTCATCGCCTTTGCGGTTTATAATGTAAAAGCAATCAGAACAACACTCGATTCTGCACTCAAATCCAGTGTATTGTTTCCCGTATTGGTGGAAACTGGAGGATATATCATGAAAATAGACCCTACAGAAATTTCCAGTGATATAAATACAACAATTTCCCAAGGCAGTGCCGAGGTACAGCAAAAGATTGAAGACAACATTACAGCTGCAACTCTCAAAGAAGTTGATGAGATCAAAAATAAAATACAAGAGAAATAATTATGGCAAATGTAACGACAGATTTTAACGATAAAACAGTAAAATATGAACAACTGCTCAATGACTTCAAACAGTTGTTGAAAAAAAACAATCTCAAGTTCACCATTCAACGCGAAGTAATCCTGGAAACACTCTACAATTCTGACGAGCACCTCACTCCTGAAGCACTTCACCACCTAATACAAGAGAAATACCCTGAACTCAATACAGGAATAGCAACTGTATACAGAACGCTTTCTCTGCTTGAAGATTCACATGTAGTAACTTCTCTTTCTTTTGGAGCACAGGGAAAAAAATATGAGCTTGGTGTAAAAGTACACCATGACCATCTAATCTGCACAGAATGTGGAAAAATCACTGAATTTGTGGATGAAGAGATTGAAAAACGCCAGCAGGCTATAACAAAACAACTCGGATTTAAAATGACTGATCATTCTATGCAAATATACGGAATCTGCAAAGAGTGCCAGGAAAAAGAAAAGCACTAAATACAAAGAAGGAAAAATTATTGATTTTTGAAAATAAATATGTACAACAAAGAATAGAAAAAGCAAATGCCTTAAAAGAAGCAGGCTATAACCCTTATTCAAATGATTCTCAAAGAAATACGACAATCGAGAAATATCTTAATGTAAACTCTGATATCCAACAGACAGAAGAAAAACGTGATGAGAACAGACACTATACGGTCAGTGGACGTATTAAACTACTAAGAATCATGGGTAAGGCAAGTTTTGTCAAAATTGAAGATGAAAGCGGAATGCTGCAAGTATATGTTGCCCGTGACAACCTGCCTGAAGATTTTTACAATACTATCTTCAAAAAGAACATAGAAGTAGGCGATATTATAGAAGTCAGCGGTTACCCTTTTGTAACAGGCAAAGGTGAACTTTCACTTCATGCAGACAGCCTCAAAATTCTAACAAAGGCAATTTCACCGCTTCCGGAAAAATTTCATGGTGTTACAGACAAAGAGATACGTTATAGAAAAAGATATCTTGACCTTATCATGAACTCAGAAGTGAGAAAAACCTTTCAGATCCGTTCTCGTGTCATCTCATTGACACGCCGTTTCTTTGAAGACAAGGGCTTTTTAGAAGTTGAAACACCTATGATGCACCCAATTGCCGGCGGCGCAAATGCAAAGCCATTTGTAACGCACCATAATGCACTCGGTGTTGACAGATACCTTAGAATTGCACCTGAACTTTACTTAAAACGTCTCATCGTTGGCGGTTTTGAAGCAGTCTTTGAGATCAACCGTAACTTTAGAAATGAAGGGATGGATGCGACTCATAATCCTGAATTCACCTCTATCGAATTTTACTGGGCATATAAAACGTATAAAGATTTGATCGAAATCACAAAGGAGTATTTTAAGTATCTGTTTGAGCATTTAGATCTGCCGACGCTTTTGCCATACGGTGAAATGGAAATAAACTTCGATAACTTCCAGGAAATTCCACTCATTGAATCTTTAACAACTGTCGGTGGAGTTCCTGCAGATGTTACAAAAGACAAAGAAAAAATTGTTGCTTATTTAAAAGAAAAAGGTATCAGTGTACAACCTGGTATGAACTTAGGTCAGCTCCAAGGTGAACTTTTTGACGAGTTCGTTGAGCATAAACTCATAGACCCTACTTTCATTACTGATTACCCTGTTGAGATTTCTCCACTTGCACGAAGAAATGATGAGCATCCAGAAATTACAGAACGCTTTGAGCTTTTCATTGCAGGCCGTGAAATTGCCAATGCATTCAGCGAGCTTAACGACCCGGTCGACCAACTTGCTCGTTTTGAAGGGCAAATGGATGCCAAAGAGAGCGGTGATGATGAAGCACATGAAATGGACAGTGATTTCGTTGAGGCACTTAGCTATGGTATGGCACCTACAGCAGGTCAAGGAATAGGAATAGACAGACTAGTAATGCTACTTACAAATGAACACAGCATACGCGATGTTTTACTCTTTCCTGCTATGAAGCCGATAACTAATGAAGAGTCTCAAAAAAAAGAAGATGATGAGTAAAACTCATCATCAGTAAAAAATTTATTTGCTCTCGATAAGTCTTGAAAAGTATTCTTGAGGGTGTCTGCATACCGGACATTTTTTCGGTGGTTTTTTTCCATAATGTACATGACCGCACACTTCACATATCCAAGCTTCTTCTTCATCACTTTCAAACTCATGACCTGAAGTAAGTCTTTCTAAAAGCATTTTATACATTTTTTCATGCTCTATTTCTACTTTGCCTATTGCAGTGAAAAGTGCTGCAGCTTCTATATCCCCCTCTTCTTTTGCAATTTTCGCAAATTCCGGATACATATCAGAATTTTCATAATGCTCACCGTTTATAGCATCTTGAAGGTTTTGCATTGTATTACCAAAACTTTCTTCACTTTTATTTTTAAGCCTGTTATGCAGTGCAAACTCTAATTTTGCATGCTCTTTTTCATTATTTGCTGCTCTTTGAAAGTGTGCTGCTATATCTCTATAACCTTCTTTTTGTGCTACTTTTGCATAAAACTCATATTTGTTTCTAGCTTGTGATTCTCCTGCAAAAGCTTTCATAAGATTGACCAAGGTAAGATTTGATGTAATCATCTCCATAGCTTGCCCGCAACAATGTAACTCTCCGCCGCCAACTTCTTGTAATTCTACAATGTTTCCACACTTGTTACATCTATATGTTTCGTATTTTCTCATAATATGGCCTTTATCTTGATATTACACCATTATTACATAGAAAAACTAACAGAAAAAATATAATACTCTCAATTTATTCAGAACAAAATTATTATATTTTCAGTACAATAAGCATATTTTTAATTTGACAAGGAATTTTACACCATGAGTTTTTTAAAAGAGTATGACGAAGAAGTTTATAACTTATGCGAAAAAGAGTTAGAGAGACAGACAAACCACTTGGAAATGATAGCAAGTGAGAACTTTACATTACCGGCAGTAATGGAAGCTATGGGTTCTGTATTTACAAATAAATATGCAGAAGGTTACCCTGCAAAACGTTACTATGGCGGTTGTGAATATGCAGACAGCGTAGAACAATTAGCAATTGACAGAGCATGTAAATTATTTGGTTGTAATTATGCAAATGTACAGCCTCACTCCGGTTCCCAAGCAAACGGTGCAGTATATGCAGCACTCTTAAAAGCAGGAGATAAACTTTTAGGTATGGATCTAAGTCATGGTGGGCACTTGACACATGGTTCAAAGCCAAGTTTTTCAGGAAAGAACTACTCTAGCTTCACTTATGGTGTAGAACTTGACGGACGAATTAATTATGAGAGAGTTTTAGACATTGCTAAAATTGTACAGCCAAAAATCATTGTTTGTGGTGCTTCTGCATATGCACGTGAAATCGATTTTGCAAAATTCCGTGAAATCGCTGATGAAGTAGGCGCAATTTTGTTTGCTGACATTGCACACATTGCAGGTCTAGTAGCAGCGGGTGAACACCCTAGCCCATTCCCTCATGCCCATGTTGTAACGACAACGACACATAAAACGCTTGCAGGTCCTCGCGGCGGTATGATCATGACGAACGATGAGGATATAGCGAAGAAGATCAACTCTGCAATCTTCCCTGCACTTCAAGGCGGGCCTTTAGTACATGTAATCGCTGCAAAAGCAGTTGGTTTTAAACACAATCTTGCACCGGAATGGAAAGATTATGCAAAACAGGTAAAAGCGAATGCTAATGTCTTAGCTGAAGTGATGATGAAACGCGGTTATGATGTGGTAAGTGGCGGTACAGACAACCACTTGGTACTTATTAGCTTTGTAGGTCGTGAAATTTCAGGAAAAGATGCTGATGCAGCACTTGGAAATGCAGGTATCACTGTAAACAAAAATACAGTTCCGGGTGAGACGAGAAGTCCATTTGTCACTTCAGGTATTCGTGTCGGTTCTCCTGCACTTACATCCCGCGGTATGAAAGAAAAAGAATTTGAATTCATAGCAAACAAAATGGCGGATGTTTTAGACGACATTAACAACACAGAGCTTCAAGCTAAGATAAAAGAAGAGCTTAAAGAGCTTGCACAGAATTTTGTAATTTATAATCAACCGACTTACTAAAGGGCCTTGCAATGACGGGAATGGATTTAAAGCTTATAAAAATGGTAAGTGACCACTATTGGATCAAAAGAGATACAGTAGTAGATAAAATCACCTTTAAAGGCCGTACTTTTTACAATAAATTTGAAAAAGTAAATGAACCTTTGAATCAATCGGTTATCAATAAACATCTTAAAGGTGAAATAACCGTTGCGCATTCACTTGTCAATAAAAACAATAAAGTCGAAAATATTGTCATAGATTACAATGGCAGAGACCCTGAACGGTTCTATCATAAAGCACAACTTCTTTTACGTGAAGAAGGCTTTATTAACTTTACTGCCTATGAAACAAAAACAAAAGGCCATTTACATGTGTATATTCATAAAGGTCATACAACACTGCAAGAAGCTATACAACTTGGAAAAATGATAAGTATGAAACTTGCTGCTAAACAGCCAAAGCAGTGGAGAATGTTTCCAAACAACGACATGCCGGACGAATACAACATATTGACACTTCCTTATGAAGTCTATGCAAAAGAGCGCGGAGCTTCCTGGTCGAAGCATATGTAATTTGTTTCTTTAGTATATTTTTGGTATTATAGAGTAAATAAAAAATTGAGGTAATCCTATGAATGATAAGAATGAATTAAGTGATATTGTCCTAAATAAAAACGGCTCTTCAAGCTCAAACAAAAAAATAATTCTCGCTGTTGCTACATTGGGTATTATCTTAATAGTAGTAGTAATGCTTATGAATTCACTCAGTTCACAAGGTACCAACAACCTGCCTCAAGCCGTATTGCCACCTGAGCCTCAAGCACAAGCACAGAGCGTTGCTCAAGAAACACCTGAAGAACCTCTTTTTGAAGAAGTCGAAGTGATAGAGGAAAACCCATCAAGCGATGAAGATTTGGATAAGATTGCCCAAAAGCTCAAACAGGAAAGTACACAAGAGGAACAAAAAGTTGTAGTACCTCAAAAGAAGCCTGTCGTTGCTAGCAAAAAAGAAGTAACTCCCAAGCCTCAAACAACCTCACGTATAAAATATTACATACAGGTTGGGTCATTTTCAAAGTATACGCCAAATAAAAAGTTTTTAAAGTCTATTTCAGATTTAGGGTATGCGTATAGATATCATAAAGTTACGCTCAACGGTAAAACACTTAATAAAGTGTTGGTTGGTCCATTTACAACACAAAAAGAAGCAGATGATGCTAAACGTGTTATTCGTGCCAAAATTGAGCCGGGTGCATTTTTAGTAAAATTATAATTTTACAAGGTAAACATTGATATATTCTAAACAATTTACACAAGACCAGTTAGCCCCTATTGCTGTTTATTCAAAACTAAAAGAACTTTTCAAAGAAGAAGTAACCTATCTTTTTGAAAGTGCCGGACAAAGTGAAGGAAATTACAGTTTTATCTGTATCGGTGCAAGAGAACGCCTGCAGTATATAGATGACAAAACAATCTATACAGACATAAACGGTACAAAACACATTAAAGATGAAAACCCTTTTGAATTTTTAAAAGAGTACTATAAAAATATAGATACAAATAAATACAAAGCTGCCACAAAAGAGTTGAATGTCGGTTATGTCGATGGTTTTATCGGCTATATCGGTTATGATATGGTGAAAGTTTTTGAGCCTAAATTACGTTCGTTTATGGACAAGCTCAC
>JANTGW010000058.1 GCA_024762705.1 Sulfurimonas sp. | reverse complement strand
TTCAAAACTACATACCAGTGCTAGGCTCTTTAGCTTAGTCCTTTTTCCCACATTTATGTGGGAACTCTTTACATGTAACACATAAAACACGCTTCACAAAACCTCTACAAACTTTTTATAATCAAAAATTCGATATAATTTCGCAATTAATAGTCCTGTATAAGAGTGCAGCTATTAATAATTCAAGTAAAAGGATTCTTTATGAAGAATATCCCTAAAGGCAAATACAAGCCTTACCCTAAAATAGACTTGCCAGACAGAAAATGGCCCGATAATACTATAACAAAAGCTCCTATATGGTGCAGTGTCGATTTACGTGATGGTAATCAGGCACTTATCAATCCTATGGACATGGACAAAAAACTTGAATTATTCGCACTCTTACTCAAACTCGGTTTCAAAGAAATAGAAGTCGGATTTCCTTCTGCTTCAAAAGTAGAATTTGATTTTTTACGCAAACTTGTAGATGACAACTTGATCCCTGATGACGTAAAGATACAAGTATTGGTCCAAGCGCGCGAACACCTTATAGAAAAGACTTTTGAAGCCTTAAAAGGTGTCAAAAAAGCAACTGTACACCTTTACAATTCAACATCCGTGGCACAAAGAAAAATTGTTTTCGGCAAATCACAAGATGAGATCATTGAGCTTGCCTTAGAGGGTGTTGATTTGGTAAAAAAATACGAAGCAAATCATGACGGAGAAATCTTTTTAGAATACTCTCCGGAGAGTTTTACAGGCACTGAACTCGAATTTGCAGCACGTATTTCCAATGCTGTAACCAAGCGATGGGGCATTAATAAAGAAAGAAAAGTCATCATCAATTTACCGGCAACGGTAGAGATGGCAACGCCAAATATCTATGCAGATCAGATAGAGTGGATGAGCAGACATTTGGATAATCGTGAAAATGTCATCATTTCAACGCATACACATAATGACAGAGGTACTTCCATAGCTGCAACTGAACTCGCCCTTTTAGCAGGTGCTGATAGAGTTGAGGGAACACTTTTAAGCAATGGTGAGAGAACAGGAAATGTTGACATCATCACTTTAGCATTAAATATGACTTCACAGGGCATAGATACCGGACTTGATTTTTCAAACATCAATGAGGTTGTCAAGGTTGTTGAGACATGTACAGAGTTACCGACGCATCCAAGACACCCTTATGTCGGAGAACTTGTCTATACGGCATTTTCCGGTTCACATCAGGATGCCATCAACAAAGGGCTTGCTTACCAAGCGGCAAAAGAAGATCCTTTTTGGGAAGTTCCATATTTACCGATAGATCCGGCGGATGTAGGACGTACTTATGAGAGTATAATTCGTATAAACTCACAATCAGGAAAAGGCGGAGTAGCTTATGTACTCGAGCATACTTATGGGTATCAGCTTCCAAAAGCAATGCATCCTGAAATTGGCCGTGCAGTACAGGCATTAAGCGATGAAAAAGGTAGAGAATTGGAACCTGAAGAGATACTTCAGGTTTTTAATGACACCTATTTTAACATTAAAGAGCATGTCTCTTTTGTAGACTGTGCCATATCATCTGATCGTGAAATTTCATCTTGTAAACTTACTTACAAGTATAACGGCAAAGAGATTACATCTACTGGAGAAGGCAATGGTCCTATAGATGCATGTAAAAACGCACTCATGCAGGAGTATAAAAATGATTTTAATATAAAATCATACTCAGAGCACTCATGCGGTGACAAAAGCAGTGCCAAAGCAGTTGCCTATATTGAAATACAAACAAAAGAGCTTCTCTCTTGTTTTGGTGTCGGAACAGACAACGATATAACAGTCGCTTCCATTAAAGCAATGTTTTGTGCACTTAACAGAGCTTTTAGTTAAGAGTTCCAATGTCTCAAGATGAAAATCAAGAGCTCATAAATGAGATTCAACGACTTTTTAGGCTTTCTAAAATACAAGAACTTCACCAAAGTTCTTGTGAAACGCTTGCACAAAAAGTTGATGAGCTCATCGAACTCTACTTTCAACAAAAGAAAAAAAATGCAAAACTCGTAAAAAACCATACCTACTTTTTAAAACAACTCGATAAAAGAATTCTCAATCAAACAGCAGGAATATCCAAAAGAGACACTATGCTCAGACAACAATCCAAAATGGCTGCAATGGGTGAAATGATGGATGCCGTTGCCCATCAATGGAAACAACCTTTAAACTCTTTGAGCATGATGAATGATATGCTCAAAGATGACTTTCATAACAATCTAGTAAATGAAGAATATATTAACGATATCGTTGAAACTACGCATATACAAATAGAGCACATGGTCAACACACTCAATGAATTTAGAACCTTCTTTCGTCCTTCCAAAGACCCAAAGGAATTTTCTGTCAAAGAGTGTCTGCAAAGTGTAGAGGTTTTAATGAAAGACGAACTTTTGAAAAATACTATTGACATGAGACTCTCAATTGAACAAGACATTAGTTTAAGTGGCCAAATCAATGAATTTAAGCACCTTTTTCTCAATCTTATCAGCAACGCAATCGATGCATTTAATGAGAAAAATATAAATAACAGGGCCATAACCATTCGTATATTTCAAAAAAATGATAACGGTATCATTGAGTTTGAAGACAATGCCGGTGGAATACCAGAACATGTAATCCATTCTATCTTCAAGCCAAATGTGACAACCAAAGAAAATTCAAAAGGAACCGGAATAGGTCTTTATATGAGCTCTCAAATAGTTGAGAAACATAGTGGCATCATAGATGTAAAAAACACCAATGAAGGTGCACTATTTACCATTACTCTAAAAGAGTAGTTCAGACTCAGTTTCTTCGCTGTAATCACTTCTTGGTGGTTTAGAAATATCACTAAAATACTCTTTCTTCCCGTTTATTTTTACTTCGATAATTCCCTCTGGAACATCAAACTTTCGTTTAATCTGAGGGTATAATTTCAGCACATTTGTGAAGTATGAAGAAAATGCCGGTCCTGCAATTCTACCACCTGTCTCTTTTTTATACATCGGTGAATTGTCATCATTACCAAACCATACCACTGTTTCTATAGTAGGAGAATAGCCTGTAAACCACCCATCTACATTATTGTTGGTTGTTCCTGTTTTTCCCGCAAGTTCAATGCCTTTTACTTTTGCACGCCGTCCGGTACCTCTTTTCACAACATCTCTTAGAATTGTTGTCATGATAAAAGACTGCGTAGGAACCGTAATAAAGTTTTCCTTTACAGTTCTTTCATAGACAGTACTCCCTCTTTGCTCGATACTGTATATCAAATGAGGCTCAACCTGAAGGCCGTAATTTGAAAACGATGTATAATATTTTGCCAATTCCAATGGTGACATGGACATTGTTCCCAAAGAAATAGACAAATCATTCGGTATGTTCTTGATATGAAACTTTTTTAACTCTTTTAGCAGTCTGCTTAAACCGATTTCATTTACCAGATTAATCGTGGCAAGATTTCTTGAGTGCACAAGTGCTTCTCTGAGTGTTATAAGTCCCTTATAGTTTTTTTCATAGTTTTTTGGTTTCCATTTCATCTCTTCGCCGTTTTTTTCATACTCATATGTTTGCGCGATATCGACAATTTTTGTAGCTCCAGAATAGCCCAAATCAATAGCAACCTGATATATAAAAGGCTTAAAAGCTGAACCCGGCTGACGCTTACCCTGCGTTGCACGATTGTAAGAACTTTTCTTGTAATCGACAGAACCGACAAGTGCAAGTATATCTCCTGTCTTGGAGTCAAGTGAAACAAGAGCACCGTTAAGTTGAGAAATATTCACATCCTGAACTTTAAATGTATCGTCACCTCTTGCTATAGCTTCTTTTAGTTTGAACTTTTCTTTTTCTTTGTATGTATCTATACGCGAAAGTGAAAGATCATAAGCATACTTCAAAGATTCTTTTGCTGCATCTTGCAGTCTCAAATCGACAGTCGTATATATTTCATATCCGCCAGTTTTCAAGTCATCTATACCCATATCACGAAACCTGCGTCCTACTTCGTCTACAATAAATGGTGCCCTGTTTTGTGTCAGTGTATCATCATATACTACAGGTGTTTCAGCCAAAGCTTCTTGATACGTCGCATCATCTATCCAGCCTAGTGTATACATTCTTGCTATAACTCTGTTGGCTCTTCCCATAGAAATATCATAATTTTTTGTAGGCGCATATGTGCTTGGTGCCTTTGGCAATCCTACAAGTATGGCCATCTCTTTGAGTGTCAAATCAGAGAGCTTTTTATGAAAGTAGCCGTCTGCTGCTGTTTTAATTCCGTAATATCCATGTCCGAAATATATTTCATTGAGATAACGCTCGAGTATTTGCTCTTTTGTCAATGCATTTTCAAGTTTGAAAGAATATATAAGCTCTTTTACTTTTCTTGAAAGTTTTTTCTCACGTGTCAAAAGTTTGTTTTTTACCAGCTGTTGTGTAATTGTGCTGGCACCTTCTACCATTTTTCTCGCCTTTACATCTTTTATGATTGCTCGAAAAATTGCGTCAAAGTTAACACCGGAGTGTTCAAAAAAGGTTGTATCTTCAATGGCAACAAGAGCTTCTATTACTCTGGGAGGAATTTCACTAAACGGTGCATAATATCTATGTTGCTTGTTAAAAATATTTGCTATTTTTTCGCCGTTTTTGTCATATATTCTACTTGTCTGTTCAGGCTTGTAATCGACGAGTGAAGATATGTCATACTCATAACTTGTCAAGTAGTAGCCAAGAATAATAAAGGGCGACAAAAATCCTAAAATCACCAATGTTGTAAATATCTTTTTCATACTCTAAAATCCCTGTTGGAAAAATTTGCCTCTATCAATGTTTTTGTATACTCTTGTTTTGGATTACGCATCACTTCGCGCATTTTCCCGCTTTCAACTATTTTACCATTTTTGATTATAGCCACATCTTCGCAAAGTTCTTTCGCTGAAGATATGTCATGCGTCACAAAGAGCATCTTGAACTGCTCTTTTTTCTGAAGTTTTTGAAGCAGTTGCAGTATCATCTCTTTTGTCTCAGGATCAAGCGCTGTCGTCGGTTCATCAAGTAAGAGCAGTTTTGGTCTAGATTCTAGCGCAATTGCGATGACAACCCGCTGAAGCTGTCCGCCTGAAAGCTCAGGCGCAAATCTTTCCAGCAAAGCATAATCCAGGCCCACTTCATCAAAAAGTTCTTTGATTCTCTGTGTATCACTAAAAAACTGTTTTTTGATTTTTGTAAGTGGAGAAAGTGCTGTAAAAGGGTTTTGTGGTACAAAAGAAACTGTTTTACCCGCAATCAGCTCAAAATCAAAATTATTTTCCAACTCAAGTTTCATCTCTTTTGGCAGCATATTCAAAAGAGACTTTATAGTAAGACTTTTACCGCTTCCGCTCTGTCCAATCAAGGCCAATGAAGAGGATATATTAAAAGCGATGTCCACTAAAACATCATTTTTATAAATGATTTTGAGTTTTGAGACATTCATGATTTCATACCTGCCAATTTTTGGCATACATCTCTTAATGACTCACTACTCTCACCTAGCCTGGCAATCAAACGAATAATAGCTGATGCAACAGTAGGCTGCCTTATAGCTCCGACACTATAGTTACATGTAAGGAGCTCACTTTTTATGTCTGTCACTTTTTTGTTATCGCCGATATACAGAGGAACAATCAAGCCCTTTACATGTAAACCCAGTTCTTCAAAAATTATGCTTTGACGGAGTTCTATCTCTTTTTTTAACATTGCGCTGTTTTTTAAAATATATTTGAGTGCATTATGCGCCAATAGCGCATCATACAAAGAGAGTGCAGTCGCATAAATAATAGGTTTGGCACGATTTAACAAGTACTCAGATACATGCCCTGATGAAAGTATGAAAGCACCAAAACTTCCATATGCCTTACCTAATGTTCCCATTTTAATGTAATTTTCTTTAATGGTAACTCCATAGTAGTCAAAAACACCCATCAAATTGTCACCTATGACACCGCTGCTGTGTGCCTCATCAACAATCAAAAGTGCCTCTGCTTCATCACAAATACCAAAGACCTCTTTGTCGCACAGATCGCCATCCATTGAGTATATTCCTTCTACAGCTACGATTTTTCGTTTTGCTTTGGAGTTTTGCAACAAGCTTTTTAGCTCCTGCATATCATTATGCTTAAAAAAAACCACATCTATATTGTGCAACTGTGAGGCCAGTACACCCGAAGCATGATACAGCTCATCCATAAAAAGTGTATCGCCTTTACGCACAAGAGATTCTACAAGGGCTATATTGGCATTGAATCCGCTGCCAAGCACTATGCCTGCTTCAAAACCGTTTGCCTCACACAGTGCATCTTCAAAATCTTTATGAATCTTATGATAGCCGTTTACCAACATTGAAGCCTTAGCATTATTTACAGGGTAATGTGCCAACTCTTTACATGTAAGTGCATGAAGTTCCTTGTTGTGTGAAAGTCCGAGGTAGTCATTTGAGGCGAAATCGTGCAGCATGTTATTTGCCAACTCTCTTGTTCTGTAACGCCCGGCTCGCTTGAGAGCCTTGAGCTCTTTTTCATAAGGACTCATCCAAGAACGACCTTGTTTCTCCCCGTCTCTTTTGCTTTATAAAGGGCCAGGTCCACTCTCTTATAAATAGAGGTATTATCATCACCTTTTTCGTATTCGGCGACACCAAAACTCATAGTTATAGGTAATACGGCTTTGTATTTCTCGACGCTTTCTCTTAACTTTTGCGCCAATAAATAAGCTTTATCTTTAGTGGTATTTGGCAAGACTATAATAAACT
>JANTGW010000057.1 GCA_024762705.1 Sulfurimonas sp. | reverse complement strand
ATATCGGAAGCTTCTCGTGATAAAGAAGAGATAATCTATACCGAATATGATTTGGATGAAAATGCAAAACAAAGAGAGTACTGGGGACTTCTAAGAGATAGGCAGGATAATAAGTATTCACTTTTATGCAATAGTTAAGTCAGAAATAAGAAATATAATCATAAAATTTTATTAATATAAAATTAAGGATATCTGATGAAACAGATTTCGATAAAAACACAAATCTTGGCATTGCTGATAATATCGTTGGTTATATTGGCTTTCACATTAACATACAATGGTGTCACGCAGGCAACAGATGCTTTAATGAAGAAAAGTTATGACTCTTTGACAGCTGCAAGGGATTCTAAAACCAAACAGATAGAAACATTTTTCTCTGAAAGAGTTGGTGATATTGATGTTTTATCACAAAGTAAAGATTTGCGAGAATTGTTAGATGATTTATTGTCTGTTTATGATGAAGCAAGTGTAGATGTTAATGGAAGATTTCCTGTAGAGAGCGAACTTGTAAAGAGTAAAATAGCACCGTATGAAGATTTTTTTCATAAATATGTTAAAGCGTATGGATATTATGATGTTTTTGTTATTTCTGCAGAGCATGGACATGTCATGTACACAGAAGCAAAAGAGAGTGATTTTGGAGCAAATCTTCAAAATGGTCCACTTAAAGATTCTGGACTAGGAGAGGTCTATAAAAAAGCAAAAGAGTTAAAAAGAGCTGTTTTTGTAGACATGAAGCCTTATGCACCTTCAAACAATGAACCGGCAATGTTTTTGGGTGCTCCTGTATATGAAAATGGGCAGATAAAAGCCATACTTGTTTTTCAGGTGTCTGCAGATGCTATTAATAATATTATGCAATTTAGACAAGGATATGGAGAGACTCAGGAAGACTACTTGGTAGGACCGGATAAGCTTATGCGAAGTGACAGTTATTTGGACCCTAAAGGGCACAGTCTAAAAGCTTCTTTTGCCAATCCTTCCAAAGGAAAGGTTGATACGGAGGCAAGCAGAGCAGCATTGAGTGGTAAAAAAGGCATTAAAATTGTCATAGATTATAATGGAAACCCTGTGCTCTCGGCATATGCACCTTTAAAAGTAGGAAAGGATATTACATGGGCGATAATGTCGGAGATTGATGAAGCAGAAGTCTTGATAGTACCACATGAAATCAGAAATGCTTTAGTAATAAATGCATTGATACTTTTAACTATAGTTATCGTCATTGCACTTTTGATGCTATCTGTAAATGTAATTAAGCCTTTGAATGCTTTTAAAAATAAAATCTTGGAAATATCTCAAAATAATGACTTGACACAAAGAGTAGATACAAATGCGCCTCAAGAGATTAAAGAAATGGCAGAGAGTTTCAATAAGCTTATACAATCGTTGCATGAACTTATAGTTTCTGCGAAACAGTCATCATCAGAGAATGCATCTATCTCGCATGAACTTTCAACAACCGCACTTAGAGTCGGTAACAGCGTGGAAAGCTCTGTGAATATTGTTGAAGAGGCTACAAGTCAGGCAACAATGGTAAATAGTGAAATCGTAACAGCAATAAATGATGCGCAAGAGAGCAAAGAAGACATTACAAAAGCAAACTCAAACTTGGAAACTGCGAGAGATGACATAGTGACACTGGCTTCTAAAGTACAAGAAACTGCACAAAGTGAAGCAGAACTTGCACAAAGTATGGATACTCTTTCAAATGAAGCAAATGAAGTAAAAACCGTTCTTGTAATCATATCAGATATAGCAGATCAAACGAACTTGCTTGCATTAAATGCAGCAATTGAAGCAGCACGTGCAGGTGAACACGGGCGTGGATTTGCAGTAGTTGCGGATGAGGTGAGAAAACTGGCAGAGAGAACACAAAAAACACTCTCTGAAATTAATGCAACCATCAGTGTAGTCGTACAGTCTATTATAGATGCATCGACTCAGATGAACAACAACTCTAAAGAGATTCAAGATTTGGTAGAGATCACTCATTCTGTTGAAGAGAGAATAGGGGAAACTGTAGAAGTTGTGAATGACGCAGTAAATGCAACTAATAAAACAGTTGGGGATTTTGAAGATACCGGTAAAAATGTGGATGTCATTGTTACTAAAGTAGAAGAGATCAAGGAAATATCTTCGACAAATGCAAGAAGTGTTGAAGAGATCGCTTCAGCAGCGGAACATTTAAATGCTTTAACAGATCAACTCAATACAAAACTTGAAACATTCCGCACTTAATAAGATTGTCCTTATAGGTGCTTCAACAGGGGGACCTGGACATATCATAAAAATCATACAAAATCTCCCAAAACTTGAATCGACAGCTATTGTCATAGGACAGCATATGGTTGATGGATTTTTGGAAAGTTTTACCAAAAACTTACAGCAGAGTGGAAAAAATTGTGTTTCTATTGTCCAGGAACAGCAATACTTGAATGCCGGAAATATATATGTCTGTGAGGGCGAAACAAAGGTACAAAAAAAAGGCAGTGAGTTGTTTTTTCTTTATAAAACTGCGACAAATCATAGTTATAATCCAAATATAAATATCTTATTTGACTCTTTTATACAGTTATCAGATGAATTTGAAATAATGGCCGTAATATTGACCGGCATTGGGGATGATGGCGTAGAAGCTTGTGTAAATTTAAGTAAAAATAGAGTTCGGTGCATTACAGAAACATCTCAGAGCGCCATAGTAGATGGAATGCCTAGCAGAGCTAGACTGTTAGTTCCAAATGTAGAAGTATATGACATTTCGGATATAGTGAATATTATAAGTGAGTTTTGTGAATAATGTTTAGTTTTTTTAGAAAGAAAGTACAAAAAGAAGAAGAAAACACAAGAGTGGTGTTTCAAGAAGATTTCAATGATATCACACCTGTTGCAGATTACTTTTATAAAGAGACGGGCATAACCTTTGAGCAGCAGATGAGTATCTTAAAAAGCAAGGTTTCATCATTTTGCAGGCAGAGAAAAATAAGCTCATTTGATGAATTACTGCAAAAAATCAGAGTTGATACTGTTTTAAAACAAGAACTTATTGATACGCTTACGACCAATGAAACATTTTTTTATAGAGAAATAAAGCAGATACAAGAACTAGTGAAACTTGTAAAAGAAAAAAATTCTAATAATATTAAAATCTTATGCGCTCCCTGCGCAACAGGAGAGGAACCTTACTCTATTGCCATAGCATTCTTAGAAGCGGGTGTGAGTCCCTCAAGTTTTCATATTTTAGGCATTGACATCAATGCAGAGGCAATCGAAAAAGCAAAACAGGCAGTATATAAAGAACGTAATATTAGAAATTTATCTCCTGAGATTTTGCATAAATACTTTAAAATAGATAATCAAAGATATATTTTGCAAGCAAATGTAAAGTCACTGGTTTCCTTTGAAGTTGCCAATATATTTGAGGACTCTTTTAAGAATTTGGGAAAATTTGATTTCGTATTTTCAAGAAATATGCTGATATATTTTGACAAAGAGACAAAACAAAAAGCAAAGAATATTTTAGAGAGTATGAGAAAAGATGATGAACATGGTGTTTTTTTCGGACATGCCGATCTGTTTTAAGAGAGAATAATACTTTCTAAATCTTCAAGCTTTGCACTTGTGACATTTTTAAACTGTGTACGGTTAAAGGTCTGTTGGCGTTTTGCGAGTTGGGCAGTGTGTGTTGATATGAGTGAGAGCATTTCATCTGTTTGGGTTTTCCCATCAAGAAAGTCTAAAACTTCGACTATACCGATAGCGCCCATGGCATTAGGTGTACGTGTATACTTTTGTTCTAAAAAGCATACTTCATCTATAAGCCCGCTTGCATACATCTTTTGAGTTCTTTTTTCTATGCGCTCACGCAAAACAGAGCGTTCAACATCTATATTGTAAATTTTCAAGTCTTGAATGACGGGTTTGGGCGGATTTTGTGCAAACCACTGGCTTGGAGTGATTTGTGAGGCTTCGTAAATCAAAAGTGCTTTTTCCATGCGGTATTTGTCGTTAGGTGCTATTTTTTGCATATACTCTGCATCAATATCGGTTAAAAATTTATAGCACTCTTCTAAATTTTCTAATTTTTGCGTTACATGTAACCTGTCTTTGGACGTTATCTCTGGTAATGGGGAGAGTCCTTCAAGTAAAGATTTCAGGTAAAAAGAGGTGCCGCCTACGATGATGAGATTTTTGTTTTGTTCTTTACATGTAAGGAGTACTTTTTTGTACAGATCTATAAAAATATCAACACTGAAGTATTCATTGACAAAAAGTTCATTGATGCCAAAATGTTTGACCTGTGCCAATTCTTCGGGTGAGGGTTTGGCAGAGACGATGTCTATCTCTTTGTAGATACTCAGAGAATCTATGGAAAGTATGTAGGCATTCATCTGCTTAGCAACTTTAATTGCCAAGTCACTTTTACCTGAAGCGGTAGGTCCAATGATGGCTAATTGTTGAAAACTCATTTTTTGTCGTCTATAATCTCAATATCTTGTGAATCATTATCGCTTAAAAGTTTTGGTTCTTCTTGAGGTGCAATATTTCCACTGAGGGCTTTTATAAGCTCACTTTCCTGTTCTTTTTCGAGCTTTCCGCTTGCAACAGTATCTATGATCTTTTCGGCTATACGCATTTTTGTCATATTTTCCTGCTGATGAAAATATTTGTCCAGATTGTCCTGATATGCTCTGAGTTTGTCATCATGTCTTCGTTTGAAATAAAGATAAACGAAATATGAAATGATGACTAAAAGTAAAAAAAGGATGAGGAGTAAATAACGCTTCAGTTCCATGGCATCCTGGCGCTCAAGTTCTCTTAGTTTTGCTTCAAATGCTTCTTTTTCTGCTTGGGCTTCGAGTTTTATTTTTTCTAAAAGCTGTTCTTTTTCGAGTGTTGCCAAGGTTGTTTGAGAGTTTATACGGGCGAGTTCCTGTTCTTTTTGCGCATCAATTTTTTTGAGCTGTACTTCTTTCGCATCGGCAATTTTTTCTTCAAAAGCTTTTTTTTCTTCAACTTTTTTAGCTGCTATATCCTCTTTTGATTCTGTTAGATTACAGGCACTAAAAAGAAGTATAAACGAGAGTAAAATGATAAATTTCATTATTATGTGAACCTTTGAAAATTTAAAATATTTTACTCAAATTTTTGTTTGATAGATATTAATTATGGAAAACTTAATATTTTCATAAAAAAAGAGTTTTACAATATCATTAAAATTTAAATCACATTTGGGTAGAATATAAAACAAATACACAGATGGGGTTTGATTTGCAAAGACTGATACGAAAAGCAAAAGATTTTAATGAACTTGTGATGTTTGAACACTCTATCTTCTCTTTGCCGTTTATTTTTATAGCAATGATCGTGGCAGCAGACGGCTGGTTTGGGTTATGGTTGTTTATTATGGGGATATTGGCTGCTGTGAGTGCAAGAAATTTTGCGATGGGTGTAAACCGGTATGCAGACACCGATATAGACGCTAAGAACCCCCGAACTGCAAACCGTCCTAATGTGGACGGCAGGCTTGATAAAACAAGTATATTGATATTTATTATTGTCAATGCAGTTGTTTTTATAGCAGTATCTTATATGATAAATTCTTTGGCTTTTACACTGAGTATCCCTATTTTGCTTATTTTGACATCATATTCTTACTTTAAACGGTTTTCATCATTGGCTCATGTTGTTTTAGGTATTGCTCTTGGACTTGCACCTCTAGCGGGGGTAATCGCAGTGATGGCTTCTATTCCCTTATGGTCTGTTTTGCTTTCACTTGGCGTTATCTTTTGGGTTGCAGGGTTTGACTTGCTCTATTCACTGCAGGATATGGATTTTGACAAAGACAATGACTTGTATTCGATTCCTTCACGTTACGGTGCGGATGCTACACTTTTTATCTCGGCACTGTTTCATGCTTTAGCCGTTTTATTTTGGTTGCTTTTTGTATGGGCGGCAGATTTAGGTTTTTTTGCTTTTGTAGCAGCAGTAGGGAGTGCTTTTGTGCTTTACTATGAGCAGATACTGGTTCGCAGAGATTTTACTAAGATTGACCGCGCTTTTTTTACTGTCAACGGCTATTTGGGAATCGCATTTTTGATTTTAATAATTATAGACAGGATGGTATCATGAACAGTCCACGTTTAGTTCCCGCACCGATTGATATAGTTTTTTCAGAAGCTGACTTAGACAAAGAAGCATATGAAAGAGAGTATCAACAGCTTAGCCAAAGTGATGATGACCCGATTTCGCAGTGGTTAAAACTTGCAAAAGCGCGAGGTGAAACATCAGAGAGTGACCCTGTATTGCTTAATCTGATGGTAGAGCTGCATAGAAAAATAGATGCCCTTGAAATGTTTTTGAAAAATGAAGCGCCACAAAGACTTTCACTGACTAATGAAGCACACATTAAAGCCATCGGGTTTGAGCATTTTGAGCTTGAAGAGCCGGTACTTGAAACCGGTAAAGAGTATTACGGACGTATTGCGATGCCTGTACACCCAAAACGGGACATTGGTGTTTTTTTTAAAGCAATATCCGAAAATTTGGCTGAAATTACAAGAATGCATGAGCGGGATGAAAAAGAGTGGGCGGCTTATTTGACAGCGCGTGAACGTATTTTAATTCGTGAATCGAAAGAGAAAAAACAGTGAATTTGCAAAATTTCAATTTTAATGTAGAGTATCTTATTATTATATTGGGCGGGATTATTTTATATCTGCTTTATTATGTTTTTACAAAAGATGCCGAGTACTCTCGAAATATACGCTCAGTTGCATCTGTTGTGGAAGACTTAAACAGAGAACTCTATTATTTGAAAAAAAAGCTTGATGAAACAAAGGGAAGCATTAAAGACAATTCCCAAAGAATGAACGATGATGAAATTTATCAAGAGATAGAACGTAGTGTTTATGATATGGTTCATC